>NZ_RZQT01000117.1:0-18701 GCF_003998485.1 Mesorhizobium sp. M7A.F.Ca.CA.001.04.2.1 | reverse complement strand
AGATTATACTGCGCCGCCGGGTGCTTGCCACCCGGCGCCTGGCCGGCGGCAGCGACACCGACCGCCGGGATCCTGACGCCTCGACCGCCGATGAAGAACAGCGACGGCAGATGCGAATGGCCGTGCAGCACAAGGTCGGCGCCATGGCGGCGAATGATCTTGTTGAAGCGGGCGATGCCGAACAGCCGCTTGTGCTGCGGGACCGCGCCGCGCACCGGCGGATGATGGATCATGATGACGCGGAACAGCCCCTGTCCGGCAGTGTCCTGGAGGATTTTGCCGAGCCTATCCCCCTGGCCTTCCATGAAAAACCCATTGGCCATGAAGGGTGCCGTGGCGCGCGCCGTCGAGACGCCGATCAGCGCGACATTGCCGCGTACACGCAGATAGGGGAAGGCGTTGCGGTCGACCGGCGTGTTGACGCCGTCGCCGCTCATCCACGCCGCCCAGGACCGACAGACCTTGTCGAAGGCGCCCGGCACATAGGCGTCGTGATTGCCCGGAACGACCGAAACATCATGCGGCGGCCCCAGCGTCTCCAGCCAGTGCCTGGCCATCTCGATCTCGCCGTCGAGCGCCAGATTGACCAGGTCGCCGGTGACGGCGAGGTGATCAGGCGTGTTCGCCTTGATGTCGGCGACGATCGTGTCAATGACCGCATCATGCATATGGCGGCGGCGGTTGCGCTGCCAGTTGACATAGCCGAGCACGCGCTTGGAGGCGAGATCGCGATAGGATACATCGGGGAGCGGCCCCAGATGGACATCGGAAATATGCGCGAGCCTGAACATACAACCTTCATAGGCGACCCGCGCGCGGCTTTCCACCCACGGTTTCGCTATCAATGACGAGCCCTGAAGATGCCTTCCGCCAGACCGGCTGGCCAGGGTTGAGGGCCAGGCTGTTCCATCTCTATTTCGTGCTGCGGAGGCCGATGACGCTTGGCGTGCGCGGCCTGATCCACGACACAGCGTCCAGATCCGTCTTCCTTATTCGCCATACCTATGTACCGGGCTGGCAGCTTCCCGGCGGCGGCGTCGAAGTCGGCGAGACGATGAACGAGGCGCTGGCCCGTGAACTGGCCGAGGAAGGCAACATCGCTCTGACCGCCCCGCCGGTGCTCAAATCGATGCATTTCAACCGCCGCTCCAGCCACCGCGACCATGTCGGCTTTTATCTGCTCGAGCATTTCAGCCAGACGGCGCCGAAGCTGCCGGACCACGAGATCGCCGAAGCCGGCTTCTTCCCGCTCGACCGCTTGCCGCAGGGCACGACGCCGGCGACGCTGCGCCGGATCGCCGAGGTTTTTGACGGCGAGCAGCCCTCGCCCTACTGGTAGATCAGGCCGCCGCTTTCTCGAAGCGCGCCCGGTCATGCCGTGCGCCATAATCGAGATCCGGTCCGACAGGCACGATCCGCGTCGGATTGATCGTCTGGTGGCTGCCGTAATAATGAGCCTTGATGTGATGCATGTTCACCGTCCCGGCCACGCCAGGGACCTGATAGAGATCGCGCAGATAGTTGGACAGGTTCGGGTAGTCGGCGATGCGGCGCAGGTTGCATTTGAAATGGCCGACATAAACCGGATCGAAGCGCACCAGCGTGGTGAACAGCCGCCAGTCGGCCTCGGTGATACGACCGCCGACGAGATAGCGCTGTTTTGCCAGCCGCTCCTCCAACGTATCCAGCGCCGAGAACAGCTCGCCGAAAGCCTCTTCATAGGCGCGTTGCGTGCTGGCGAAGCCGGCGCGATAGACGCCGTTGTTGATGGCTGGATAGACCAGCGCATTGATGCGGTCGATCTCGCCGCGCAACGCCTTCGGATAGAAATCCAAGCTGGCGTCGCCCCATTCATCGAAGGCTGAATTCAGCATGCGGATGATTTCGGAAGACTCGTTGGAGACGATGGTCTGCTCCTTTTTGTCCCACAGCACCGGCACAGTCACCCTGCCCGAATAGGCGGGATCGGCCTTGGCATAGATCTGGTGCAGGAAGTCGAGGCCGTAGAGCGTGTCGCCCGTGGCGCCGTCCTCAGCTACGAACGTCCAGCCGTTGGCGCCCATGAAATGATGCACCACGGACACCGATATGATGCCCTCCAGCTTCTTCAGCGCGCGAAAGATCAACGTCCGGTGGGCCCACGGACAGGCAAGCGAGACATAGAGGTGATAGCGGCCGGGCTCGGCCTTGAAACCGCGCGTCCGGCCTTCGGCGGGCGCCCCGTCAACGGTGATCCAGTCGCGCCATTGCGACTGCGCCCGCACGAACCTGCCACCATTGTCCGCCGTATCGTACCAGCGGTCCTGCCATCTTCCTTCGACCAGCAATCCCATGCGAATCTCCTTGCGTCCTGTTGGTTGATGTAGGCGCAAGGCTGCCCTGTCGAAGACGTCAGGTGCTGAACAGACCGTCACTTGGCAGAAATGACGGACAGAAACGGCCGATTGCAGCGGCGGGAAATTGATGCTAGCGGACAATCCGCATGTTCGACTTTGCTTTGATCCGGTTTGACCGACGACGAAAGGGCGCCCGCGCTTGATGAAGCGCTGACTGGCGAATGCTGCCGTTTGCAGCAACCTTTCCTCCTTGTACCGGACCGCAAAGACCATGAGCCTTGCCGACGTGAAATACCTGCCGGAAACCCCGGCGCACGACCCCGAGATCGAAGCCATCAACGACGAAGCCTTCGGGCCCGGCCGCTTTGTGCTGGCCGCCTACAAGATTCGTGAGGCCGGAGGGCACGAGCGCTCGCTGTCCTTTGTCGCCGTCAATGGCGACATCGTCGTCGCCTCGGTGCGCATGACCCGCATCGCCGCCGGTGCCGGCCGCGCATTGATGCTCGGGCCGCTCGCCGTGCGGCCGGCCTTCAAGAATCTCGGCATCGGCCGCCGGCTGGTGGCGATCGCGCTGGAGGCCGCTGCCCGGGCCGGCGCACCTGCCGTCATGCTGGTCGGTGACGAGCCCTATTACGGGCCGCTCGGTTTCAAGCGGATTCCGCGCGGCCAGATTTCGATGCCGCGCCCCGTCGACCTCGACCGGCTGCTGTCGCACGAGATCGCGCCGGGTGCGGTCGCCAGGCTCTTGGGCGAGGTCTGCCACGCCGATCAGGCCAGGGTGACCGATCCTACCGCGGCGATGGCTTGACCTTTCCCATCGATCTGGCGCCTGATCCGTCCACTGTTCCTGAGATCAAAGGATGACGTCATGAACCCGAACGGCCAGATCGCGATCGTCACCGGCGGCGGCTCCGGCCTTGGCGAGGCAACGGCGCGCGCGCTGGCCACCAAGGGAGCCCGCGTCGCCATCTTCGATGTCGGTATTGACCGCGCGGCCAAGGTCGCGGCCGAGATCGGCGGTATTGCCGTCCAATGCGACGTCAGCAGCGCCGACAGTGGGACTGCTGCCCTCGCCGACGTCGCCGCCAAGCTTGGCGAGCCGCGTATCCTGATCAATTGCGCCGGCATCGCCATCGGCGTGAAGACGATCGGCAAGGATGGTCCCCATCCGCTTGATCAGTACCGCAAGGTGATCGAGGTCAATCTGATCGGCACGTTCAACATGATCCGCCTCGTCGCCGAACGCGCGTCAAAGCTCGAGCCGCTGCCGGGCGGCGAGCGCGGCGTCATTGTCAACACCGCTTCGGTTGCCGCCTATGATGGCCAGATCGGCCAGGCCGCCTATGCGGCGTCCAAGGGCGGCGTCGTCGGCATGACGCTGCCGGTGGCGCGCGACCTTGCCCGTTCCGGCATCCGCGTCTGCACCATCGCTCCCGGCATCTTCAAGACGCCGATGATGGCCGGCATGCCGCAAGAGGTGCAGGATTCACTGGGCGCCGCCGTGCCGTTCCCGTCGCGCCTGGGCGAACCGTCCGAATATGCCGCTCTCGCCCTGCACATCATCGAGAACCAGATGCTGAACGGCGAGACCATTCGCCTCGACGGCGCCATTCGCATGGCGCCGAAATAAACCGGTCATGAGCGCCGGCCTGTCCGCTGCCGCTAAAACCGGTCCGCTGACCGGGCTGAAGGTGATCGAGATGGCCGGGCTCGGCCCCGTGCCGCTGGCCGGCCTGATGCTGTCGGAGATGGGCGCGCAACTGTTGCGCATCGAACGGGCGGGGACGAGCCAGCTCCTGCCGCTGCCGGATGAGTATAACATCGACCGCCATGGCCGCGCCGTGCTGCGCCTCGACCTGAAGCGCCGTGAAGGCACCGATCTGTTGCTGCGCCTTGCCGAAAAGGCGGACATGTTGCTCGAAGGCTTTCGCCCGGGCGTCATGGAGCGGCTCGGCCTCGGCCCGGAAACGGTGCTGGTGCGTAACCCGGCGCTGATCTACGGCCGTATGACCGGCTTCGGCCAGGACGGCCCGCTCGCCGGCCGCGCCGGCCATGACATAACCTACCTCGCCTATAGCGGCGTGCTGCACGCCATCGGCCATGCCGACGGCCGTCCCGTCCCGCCGCTCAACCTCGTTGCAGACTATGGCGGTGGCGCCATGATGCTGGTTGCCGGCGTGCTGGCCGCCCTTTTCCAACGTTCGCGCACAGGCAAGGGTGAAGTCATCGACGCCGCGATGGTCGACGGCGCCTCGATGCTGGCGGTGCCCCTGCACGCCTTGATGGCGGCCGGCTTGTGGAGCGACAAGCGCGGCGCGAACCTGCTCGATTCCGGCGCCCCGTTCTACGACACCTATGAGACGTCGGACGGACGCCATATCGCCATCGGCTGTCTCGAGCCGCAATTCTTCGCCGAATTCGCCAGGCTGCTGCCGCTCGACGAGCGCTTTGCATCCGGCCAGTACGACAAGGCCCTGTGGCCGCCGATGCGCGCCGCCATTGCCGATCGGATCCGGCAGAAACCACGCGACGACTGGGACCGGTTGTTCGCGCAAACCGATGCCTGCGTTGCACCCGTTCTGTCGCTGCAAGAGGCAAAGCACCACCCGCACAATCGGGCACGCAACGCCTCTGTGACGGCAGGTGCATTTGAGCGCCCGGCCCCGGCCCCGCGTTTCTCGAGTTCGCAACCGACATTGGCCACTATGCCCGGCGATGAGGATCTGTTGCCGTCGACAATGCTGGCACGTTTCGGCTTTGCGAAAGCCGAGATCGACGACCTTGTCAAATCCGGCTTGCTGACCGATAACTAGAGAACAAAGATCAACTTACTGCGGTGCTGCCTTGGACGAGCCGAAGAAGGACGTGATCCGTGAGACGGACGCCGAAGCGATCCGGCTGGCGAAGACGCTTCTGCGCAGCGCCCGCTTTGGCGCCCTGGCGGTGATCGAACCGCAAACCGGCTCGCCGCTGGCCAGCAGGCTTGGCGTGGCCACCGACATCGACGGCGCACCGCTGATCCTGGTGTCGATGCTTTCGGCGCACACCGGCGCGCTGCTTGCCGACCCGCGCTGTTCCCTGTTGCTCGGCGAACCAGGCAAGGGCGACCCGCTGGCGCACCCGCGCCTGACACTGGTCTGCCAGGCGGTAAGGATCGAGCGCGGATCGGCCGAACACGCCCGCACCGAGCGCCGTTACCTCAATCACAATGCCAGGGCGAAACTTTACGCCGGTCTCGGTGACTTTTCGATCTTTCGCCTCGATCCGCAACGCGCCAGCCTCAACGGCGGCTTCGGCAAGGCCTATCAGCTCGACCGATCGGATCTGCTCGCCAGCGGACCGGTCGTCGAGGAACTCGCGGCGCGCGAACAATCGGCCATCGACCACATGAACGCCGACCATCTCGACGCGATCGCCGTTTACGCACAGCATTTCGCCAAAGTATCCGGCAACGGCTGGCGTATTGCCGGATTCGATGCCGATGGCATGGATCTGGTGTCGGGCGACGATGCTTGCCGGGTCTTTTACCCGCAACCTCTGGGCGCAGCAGGTGAATTGCGGCACGTTCTGGTCGATATGGCGAGGGCGGGCCGAGCCATTGTCGACGCCGGGACTGAGACTTAATTATGCTGGATCAAAAGCAACACTTGAGATTTAGGTGAAATGCTCTACCTTTTAGTGACGCTGAATCGCCAGCGCCGATCGATAAGTGAATTTATGGAATCAGACGCCATTGCCCCCATGGCGTCGGGATGAACAGGAAGCATGGGGGATCGATGGTCTCGACAAAGCTAATCGTGAACGCCGAATCGGCGGCAGAGTTTCTCATGCTGATGGGCAATGAGAAGCGACTGTTGATCATGAGCTACCTCGCCGAGGGTGAAATGTCGGTGGGAGCCATAGCCGAGAAGGTGATGCTCAGCCAATCCGCCCTGTCCCAGCATCTCGCCAAGTTGCGGGCGCTCGACCTTGTCGACACCCGCCGCGACCGGCAGATGATTTACTACTCCTGCAAATCCGACGCCGTGCGAGAACTGCTTGTCATGCTGGACGGCATTTTCGGCAGCGGCAAGGATGACCTGTCCCAGATGGCGCACCGCTTGCGCCGTGCTGGAACCTGACCACACAGCCGCCGATCTCGCCGGTGATTCAGAGCGACATGCGCCGATTTGGGGCGCACAAAGCTGGCTGATTGTCCCGAATTGTCGCATCGTGCTTTCCAAACAAGGTGAGCGCCGGGAAGCGGTCCGGATTTTCGGGGCCGATGCGACGGTCGCGAGGAATGCATGGATCCCATTCGCATCGACGACCCGCAAGATCCGCGCGTCGCTGCCTATCTCGACATTCGCGAGCGTGACCTCGCCGGCCGGCAAGGCCGCTTCGTCGCCGAAGGCAAGGTGGTGCTCGACCTGTTGCTCACAACTGGACGCTTTGCCGCCGAATCGGCCCTCGTCCTGGAAAACCGGCTGGCGGGTCTCGACAAGATCCTGAGCAAGGCGCCCGCCGACCTCCCGGTCTATGTGGCCACCAGCGCTGTGATGGACGCAATCGCCGGATTTCACATGCATCGCGGCATCCTGGCCATGGGCCGCAAGGGAGCGCCGCAGCCGGCCGAAGCCCTGCTCGATGGCTTGCCGCCTCGTGCGCTGGTCGTGGTGCTCGTCGGCATCGCCAACCATGACAATGTGGGCTCGATCTTCCGCAACGCCGCCGCCTTTGGCGCTGACGCGGTTTTGCTGGATGCGACGTGCTGCGACCCGCTCTATCGCAAGGCGATCCGCGTTTCGGTCGGCGCCGCGCTCAAGATCCCGTTCGCATCGTTCACCGACACCGCCGGCTTCACAACGATGCTCGCCCGACGTGGCTTCGAACAATTCGCGCTCTCGCCACGCGGGAAGACCGACATCCGCGATGCGCAGCGCAGCGAGCGCCTGGCGCTCTATCTCGGCACCGAGGGCGAAGGCTTGCCGGACGAGCTGCTCGCAAGCCTGCACGACGTGCGGATCACCATGGCGGAAGGCTTCGACAGCCTGAATGTCGCCGCGGCTTCAGCCATCGCGCTGCATCATTTTTCGGCTAGAGCAATTCTAGGAAAAGTGTGAAGCGGTTTTCCGTCCAGAATTGCGTCAAAGCAAAGAGTTAGGGCATTTCGCCGTTTCCGTGAAACGGTGAAATGCTCTAAGGAGACCTGATCTCAGCTTGTCGCGTCAGCCTTCTGCAGCGCGCGCACGCGGTCGGCAAGACTGCGGTCACCGTTGCCGGAGCGTGCGTCCGACGGTACCGCCAATGCCATGGCGATCGGCGAACCAGGCCCCTCGAGCTTGGCCGTCAGATGGACGACCTCCGCCGCCAGCTCGTTCATCTGCTCGCGCAAGGCGGAGCTGCTGTCAGTGGCCTTGGAGGCGGCCAGTGCGGTGAGATCCGCCTTCAGCCGTTTGTTCTCGCGCGCCAGCGCCGTCAGCCTCGCCTCGAGCTGCTCACGGTCGCTGTCGAGCTTGGCGATTGCCTTGTCGAAATCATCGCTCCTCGCGACATCGCCGCCCTTGCCGACCAGCCGCAAGGCTGGCGCGCTGTCCTCGGATTTCGATCTTTCGCGCATGCGTGCCAGTTCCTTTTCGCGGCGATCGAGTTTGTCTTCTCGATCGGCAAGTGTGGCCAGCAGCCGTTCGACCTTCTTGTCGAGCTCGGCGGTCTTTTTCTTCTCGGCTTTCAGGGCGTCCCGCGCGGCCTTGCTTTCGGCCGCGATTTCCTGGCCGCGCCTGTCGGCTTCCTTGCGCTGGCCGCGCAGCATCGCAATGTCACTGGCGAGTTTCTGCATTTCGGACTCTCGCGCCACGAGCTCGATCTGCCGGCTGCTCGAGGAAAAACTGGCGTCGTCATACATGCGCTCCAGCTTTTCCAGCTCAAGGGCGCGCTTTTCCAGCTTGCGTTCGGTTTCCTTCAGACGCTCCGAAAGCTGCTGCAACTCGCCCTCTCGCTGACGCAGCGCTTCGTTCTTCGCGCCCAGCTCGGTCAGCGCCTGGTTCTTGTCCGTCCGCTCGACCGCCAGGCCCTTCATGGCCTCGCGACCGCGATTGATCTCGACCAGTTGTTCGGCCGCCTTCTCACGCAACGCCTTGACGCTGATTTCCAGGCGGCGCGTCGTCATGGCGTATTCGGCGCGGATGCGATCCTTGTCCGCCTGGATTTCGGTCTGCGTCAGAGGGATCGAGGATTCGATGCGTTTGCGTGTAAGCGCGACCGCACGACGCCATATGGCCGGAGCCACCATGAGCGCCAGAAAGCCAGCGCAGAGAAAGCCGAGGACGAAGAACAGGACCGACTGGACCAAGTGACTACCCGTTGTGGCCGGCAAGCATCAAAAGCGCATAGAGCGCTTTGACTGTGCCACGTTGACATGGCGGAAATCCAGCGTTGCGGCAAGGGTTTGCCGCAACGCTACGAGTTTAATGCATGTCGACCCAAAAGCGGTCCCGGATTTGGACAACGACAGTCAAGGACTTCAGCCTAGAACGGATTCCAGGTGGCCCGCTCGGTAAGCTTCAGATAGCCGAGATTGACGCCGAGCCGAGCACCGACGCCGGTGCGGATCGGCACCAGGAGAACATTGTTGTTCTTCAGCACGTTGAAGCCGACGCCCGCCACCACATAGGCTGAACCGGCAACGCCGCCATAGCGGTTGTAGAGGCTGCCCACATCATCGAGATTGTAGACCAGCATCATCACCCGCGACCCCTCGCCGCCGAAATCCCAGCCGAGCGACGGGCCTTGCCAGAACACTTTGTGGTCGCCGGCATTCTTGGTGTAGAGCGTGCCTTCGCCATAGGTCAGGCCACCGATCAGCGCACCGGAGCCCTCTTCGCCCAGCAGATAGCCGTTGGGCAGGCCGTAGGAGGCAAAAATCTTCTCGATCACCGTGGCGAGTCCGCCCGATGTGGCGCCAAAAAATTTGTGACCGGAATCGACAATCTCCTGAGCGGTGTATTCCTGGGCCCGCAGGGCTGAAGTCGAGAAGACGAGAACGCCCAGGAGCGTGACCGCCATTGAGAAGACACGGAGAAAGCTCCGGTCGTAGTATCGGGAAAACATGCTTCCAATCTCCGTCAGGGAGCACCTTCGCCGACGCCTCGCACCCCGTACGGCTCTTTTAGCCGGCCGTTAAGGGTAACTGTTAGGGGCAAATTATGCCGTAATCCTTTTTCAACCATTAAGCTCTCACATGAACATGGCGGTTCGAAGGCTGTTTGGGGTCGCTCAATTGGGGTCGGCAGCCTGCGTGCACACGCCATTTGCCACAACCACAATTTGGATTTGTTGCTGCACGCACGGGCGCTGTGTATTCAGAAAGCCTGAGGAGAGAGTGCGTGATTCGTGTGGCAGGCGACGATCGATCGCCCGGCCATGAGTTGTGAGATTTTGCAGGGATTTTTCGCCGATGGCCGATCTGTTCACCCTTTCCGCACCCGATCTGGCAGCGCTTTTGTGCAGCCGGGTCTGCCACGATATCATCTCGCCGGTCGGCGCGATCAACAACGGGCTCGAATTGCTTGATGAAGGCGGCGCCGATGAGGACGCCATGAAGCTAATCCGCCAGAGCGCCCGCAACGCTTCGGCCCGCCTTCAGTTCGCCCGCATCGCCTTCGGTGCCGCCGGTTCGGCCGGCATGTTGATCGATACCGGCGATGCCGAAGCGGTCGCCATCGCCTTCCTCAAGAACGAAAAGCCGGAACTGACCTGGAACGGGCCCCGCGCGTTGCTGCCCAAGAACAAGGTCAAGCTGCTGCTCAACCTGATCCTCGTCGCCAATGCCGCCATTCCGCGCGGCGGCAAGCTTTCCGTGACGCTGGAAAACCTTGAGACCGAACCGCGTTTCGCGCTTGCGTCGGCTGGCCCGATGCTGCGTGTGCCGCCGAAATTCCTCGAACTGCATTCCGGCCACAAGCCGGAGGAGCCGATCGACGCGCATTCCGTGCAGCCCTATTACACGCTGCTTCTGGCGCGCGAAGCCGGCATGACGATATCGATCCACGCGACGCCGGAAGAAATCGTGCTTTCGGCGGCCTGATGCGCAGCCGATAAAGCGAAGTATTTTTTCATTTAACGCTGTAATTCCAGCTCATCGACTTGAGATGCGTCTGGTCGTTCAGGCGGTGCCAAAGCATTCGTGAATAAAAGTAGGCACCTGCCCATCTTTGTAAAAATTTTACCTAACGCCTTTTCGGCTTCTTTACCAGATTGGCCTATGGTGCGTCCTGGATGCCCCCGACGCTACCGGACTGCCAGAAGGCAAAGAGGACCCGGAAATGAAACGCTGCATGTTCGTCGACGATTCAAGCGTTATCAGGAAGGTTGCAAAACGCATCCTGGGCGGCTCCGAAATGATTGTCATCGAGGCCGCCAGCGGACTTGACGCGCTGGAGATGTGCGCCGCCGACATGCCCGACATCATCGTCGTCGATGGCGCCTTGCCCGACGTACCGGCAGTCGATCTCATCCGTCGCGTCCGCGCCATGGAGAGCCCGATAAGGCCGCAGATCCTGATTTCCCTGGTCGAGCTCGATATTGCTTCGATCATGCGGGCCAAGCGAGCCGGAGCCCAGGGCTATCTCTTGAAGCCGTTCAACCGCCCGCAGCTGCTCGAGCGCTTTCGCACCTTGAAGAGCGCACCTGATTCGGCATCCTTGAGCAACTCCAGAAAAAGTGCGTGACGGTCTTCTGCTCGGAAGCCCAAAAGCAGACCGTTACCAGCCCATCATGCAAAAACCCGGCCGAAGCCGGGTTTTTTATTGAAAAGATTCGAACGATTCGTCGCTCAGGCGCTGACGCGAATGTCTTCCGGTTCGCGCAGCACATAGCCGCGACCCCAGACCGTTTCGATGTAGTTCTGACCGCCCGATGCCGCGTCGAGCTTTTTGCGCAGCTTGCAGATGAAGACGTCGATGATTTTCAGCTCAGGCTCGTCCATGCCGCCATAGAGGTGGTTGAGGAACATTTCCTTGGTCAACGTGGTGCCCTTGCGTAGCGAGAGCAACTCCAGCATCTGGTATTCCTTGCCGGTCAGGTGCACGCGCTGGCCGCCGACTTCGACTGTCTTGGCATCGAGGTTGACCACCAGGTCGCCGGTGGTGATGACCGACTGGGCGTGGCCCTTGGAGCGCCGCACGATGGCATGAATGCGGGCAACCAGCTCGTCCTTGTGGAATGGCTTGGTCATGTAGTCGTCTGCGCCGAAGCCGAGGCCGCGCACCTTGTCCTCGATGCCGGCCATGCCGGAGAGGATGAGAATAGGTGTTTTGACCTTGGAAAGGCGAAGCGTTCTCAAGACCTCGTAGCCTGACATGTCAGGCAGGTTGAGGTCGAGAAGAATGATATCGTAGTCGTAGAGCTTGCCTAGATCGACGCCCTCTTCACCGAGATCGGTCGTGTAGACGTTGAAACTTTCCGATTTCAGCATCAGTTCGATGCTTTGTGCGGTTGCACTGTCATCTTCTATCAGCAGAACACGCATTTTATTCCCCTTTTCTGCTGCCGGACCATTTCACGACCCGTCCGGACCCGGAGCAGTGGTTGCCTTGTGCAGAGGCTGCCATTGAATGGTTAACAAATCCTAATTTCCCGTCCATGACGGTACCAGATTTTTTAACCTCTTTCTACACCCTCTTGAATCTAATAACGAATCTCAGAACCAAATTCCTAATGCAACACATTAACAACCTGGACTAAGCGACTCCAGGGACTCATCGACGTCGCTTCCGCATCGGTGGCCGGAATTTTTACCCGGCCTTAAGTCCTGACCCGTATGATTAACAATGCCCGTAAACGAATGGTTACCGCCGGCAAAAAACTTTAGGGTTTTGTTTCCCATAGTTGGGGGAAAGCCGGTGGACACGGGTGCGGCCTGGGCGTTTCCAGGTGGTTTGGACGATAAGTGCGGGTGTGCGTTTCCGGGAGTACCGAATCATGAAGTCACGTGAAAACCTCGTTCGGCTGAAACAGTTTCAGGTGAATGAGAAGCGGCGGCAGCTGCTGCAGCTCGACATGATGATCGCCGAGTTCGAACGCATGGCCGTCGAGCTGGAGCTTCAGATTACCGCCGAGGAGAAGAAGGCCGGCATCACCGACATCAACCATTTCGCCTATCCGACCTTCGCCAAGGCGGCTCGCCTGCGCCGCGACAATCTCAGGAATTCCCAAAGCGACCTCGCCCAGCAGCGAAGCGCCGCCGAATCATTACTCGGCGAAGCTGAAGCGGAGCTTTCCAAAGCGGAAATGCTGGAATCGCGCGACACGAAGATCCGCGAAGCCGAAGTCGGTGGCCGCAGCGCCATGATCGGCTAAAACCCTGCCCCTGGCGACGTCAACGCTCGCCATCGGGCTGGCGCATTGTCGCGGCTTGCGGCCCGGCGGGAATACGCCCAGAAAAATTGAAAACCGCCCTACGCGGCCCAATCCCCTTCATTCTCAGCAATTGCCCTTGCACGGGCATCCTTGATATCCGGCGCATGCTGCTCCGCCCATGACCTGATCTGGGTAAGCAGTCCCGCCAGGTTCTGACCGAGCTCGGTCAATTCATATTCGACGCGCGGCGGAATGACCGGAAAGATCTCGCGCCGTACCAATCCGTCGCGCTCGAGCACGCGCAGCGTCTGGGTCAGCATCTTCGGCGTGATGCCGTCAAGCTTCCGGGCAAGCTCGCCATTGCGCAGCCGGCCTTTGCGCAGCGCGCAAACCACCAGATAGACCCATTTGCTGGCCAGCATCTCCAGCACCGTGTGCGAAGGACACGTTCGCCGGAACGCGTCATAGCCGAAACCGCAATCATCTTCACTATCCATGAGGTGCGTATGTATCAGAAAGGTACATACTGGACAAGGGACTATTACTATCCAAATGATAGTGGCATCAACCGAGCAGGAGATATCTCAATGCGTGCCGCTATCCAGAATTCCGTCGGCGGACCCGACGTCCTTGTCATCGCCGATCAGCCCGATCCCACGCCAGAGGCCGGCGAAGTGCTGGTCGGTGTCAAGGCAGCGGGCATCAATCCGGTCGATGGCGCCGTCCGTGCCGGCTACTACCCCTTGCTCGGCGAGCCGCCCTTCATCCTGGGTTGGGATATCTCGGGAACTGTCGAAGCACTCGGCGCCGGCGTCACCGGCTTCAAGATCGGCGACGAGGTGTTCGGGATGCCGCGCTTTCCCAAGCAGGCCGCCGCCTATGCCGAGTTGGTTGCCGTACCTGCCGATCAAATCACACTGAAGCCGAAGGGCGCGGGCCACCTCGAGGCAGGCGCCTTGCCGCTGGCCGGCCTCACCGCCTGGCAAGGGCTTGTTCGCCACGGCGGGCTGAAATCGGGGCAGCGCGTATTGGTGCATGCGGGAGCCGGCGGCGTCGGTCATCTAGCGGTGCAGATCGCCAAGGCGCGCGGCGCCTACGTCGTCGCCACGGCCAGCCCGGGCAAGCTCGATTTCGTCCGCAACCTCGGCGCCGACGAGGTCATCGACTACACCAAGGGCGATTTCACCGATCAGGTTCGCGACATCGATCTGGTGCTGGATCCAATGGGCGGCGACCACGCCCAACGCTCGCTGAAGGTGCTCAAGCGTGGCGGCGTGCTGGTGTCACTGCTCGATGTCAGCGACGACACAAGGGCGCACGCCAGTGCGCGCGATATTCGGGTCGAGCGTATGTCGGTCTTCCCCGACAGGGAGGGCCTGCTGGAACTGGCTCGGTTGATCGATGCCAACAAGCTCACCGTCCATGTGGCGAAGAGCTTCCCACTGGACCAGGCGGGGGCCGCTCACGCCTTCCTTGCCACCAAGCCGATCGGCAAGGTTGTGCTGTCGCTCTGAGCGGAACGGTGACCGTGAAAAACAGAAGGGCGCGGAGTTAGCCGCGCCCTTCATCTAAATTCGCAATGGTCAGTGCCGGTATTGCTGGATGCGTGTCGTGCGCAGCCCGGCAAGGCCGTATTCGTCGATCGACGCCTGCCAGGACAGGAATTCCTCGGTGGTGAGCTTGTAGCGTTGGCATGCCTCGTCCAGGCTCAAAAGCCCGCCGCGCACGGCCGCAACCACTTCCGCCTTACGCCGGATAACCCAGCGACGTGTATTGGTCGGCGGCAGATCGGCAATCGTAAGAGGGCTGCCGTCAGGCCCGATAACATATTTGACTCTCGGTCTAACCAGATCGGTCATCGTACTCTCTACAAAAAACTCAAAGACCCAATCCCCGCCACGTTACCGCCACAGCTTTAAAAATTGCCTAAGCAGACCCTAATGACTAGGTAAGGATCATGAACGCCGCGTTAGTCTTTTCGCCGGCATTTGAAACATCTGCCCGCAAACCCTGATTTGCCGGGGGAAAATGCATCCCTTGGCGAAGATCGGCCACAAACGGTGAATCGCCCTGCACGCTGGCGCGCCGGTAAAGCTTGACCTATATTCTCGACATTGGCATTGAGGCGCCGCGCAGAACGAAAGCATCATGAACAGTCTCGATCTTCCCGGACGTCCCGAAAACACCCGCATCGTCGTCGCCATGTCCGGCGGTGTCGATTCATCGGTCGTCGCCGGCCTGCTGAAACGCGAGGGCTACGACGTCGTCGGCGTCACCTTGCAGCTCTACGACCACGGCGCGGCGACGCACCGGGCCGGCTCATGCTGCGCGGGGCAGGACATCGACGATGCCCGCCGTGTCTCCGAGACGCTCGGCATCCCCCATTATGTGCTCGACTACGAGGAACGCTTCCGCAAGGCGGTCATCGATCCCTTCGCCGAAAGCTACGTCGCCGGCGAGACGCCGATCCCGTGCGTTTCCTGCAACCAGACGGTGAAGTTCGCCGACCTCCTGGCCACCGCCAAGGAGCTCGGCGCCGACGCGCTGGCCACCGGCCACTACATCCGTTCCGGCGCCAATGGCGCCCAGCGCGCGCTCTACCGTCCGGTCGACGCCGACCGTGACCAGAGCTACTTCCTGTTCGCCACCACGCAGGCGCAGATCGATTATCTGCGCTTTCCCCTCGGCGGCCTGTCGAAGCCTCAGGTTCGCGCCATCGCCGAGGAGATGGGGCTGGCGGTTGCCGCCAAGCAGGACAGCCAGGACATCTGCTTCGTGCCGCAGGGCAAGTATTCCGACATCATCGCCAAGCTGAAGCCAACTGCGGCCAATCCGGGCGACATCGTCCACATCGACGGTCGCGTGCTCGGCCGCCATGAGGGCATCCTGCGCTACACGATCGGCCAGCGCCGTGGCATCGGCATCGCTTCCGGCGAGCCGCTTTACGTCGTCCATCTCGATGCCGACCGGGCTCGCGTCGTGGTTGGCCCGCGCGAGGCGCTGGAGACGCACAAGATCTATCTGCGCAATATGAACTGGCTGGGCGACGGACCGCTCACAGACGTCCCTGCCGGCGGCCTGGAACTGTTCGCCAAGGTCCGCTCGACGCGGCCGCCGCGCCCGGCCGTGCTGCATCATCGTGCCGGTGCCACATGGGTGGAGCTGGTCGACGGCGAGTCCGGCATCGCGCCGGGCCAGGCCTGCGTGCTCTACTCCGATGACGGCAACGAGGCCCGCGTGTTCGGCGGCGGCTTCATCGAGCGTTCGGAGCGTGGCGCCGAGGCCGAGGCCATGCTGACCCGGCTTGCCGCCCGGCCGGCCCAGATTCCCGCGGAATAAGATTCCCGCGGAATAAGATTCTTGCCGAATAAGTTTCCTGCCGAATAATCCGCGCTTCAGGAATTCGACTTGGTGTGGGTGACCGTGCCGGCGGTCAGGATGCGCAGCACCCTGATCGCTTCCTCGCCGCTGGTACGCGGTTCGGCACGCGTCTCGATGCACTGGATGAAATGCTCCAGCTCGCGCGTCAGCGGCATGCCCTGGGCAACCGCGACATAGGACGGCTCATTGGTGGTGAAGGCCCATTGGCCGCTGTCCTGCCACACCGCGTGGCGGTAGACGGCCAGCTTGCGTTCCCATGGCTCGACGTCGTCGAACACCGCCATTGCCTTGGTGCCGACCACGGTCAGCCGCCGCTCGCGATAGGGATTGAGACGCGAGGTGAAGAGATGGCTGCGCAGGCCGTTGGGGAAGCGCATGTGCAGATGCGCGAAGTCGCTGAGATTATCGAGCAGGGCGGCCCCCTCGCCGCGCACCTCGATCGGCTCCGTGCCGGTGATCGCCAGGATCATCGACAGATCGTGCGGCGCCAGGTCCCACAGCGCGTCGTTCTCTGTGTGGAACTTGCCGAGGCCGAGCCGGTGAGAGTGGATGTAGCGGACCTCCCCGAGTTCGCCCTTGTCGATCAGCCCCTTCAGCGTCTCGAAGGCGGGGTGGAACCGCAGGACATGGCCAACCATGAAGACGCGGCCATTGTCCTTGGCCGCCTGCACCGCACGCTCGGCATCCGCCACCGTCAGCGCGATCGGCTTTTCCACCAGCACGTCTTTGCCGCTCTCGACGGCACGTACCGCAAGGTCGGCATGGAATTGCGGCGGCAGCGCCATGACGATGGCGTCGATATCGTCACGGACGAACAACTGGTCCGGCTCGATCGCCAGGCAGTCCTGCTCGCTGGCAAAGCCTTCCGCGCGGGCCCGGTTGGTATCGGAGACCGCGTGCAGCGCGCCGAGCGCCTTGAGAGTGCGGATGTGGTTGCTGCCCCAGTATCCGCAACCGAGGACTGCTATGCGCGGCTTCATCTGTTTCAAACTCTAAAAACTCGTGGCCGAGACATAGCGACGTGCCCCTTCGAACTCAACCCCGGCGGCGACAACCAAATGTCGCCGCGGCAAAGCTTTTCGATAATGACGATAAGCCGGCAAGCCGGTTGCTTCGAAGCTTGACAGGCTCACCCTCCCAACCTTATATCCGCGCGACCTTGGCGAACGCCCCCGACATGCCCTTCGATTTGAGGTGGATTTCGGGCCTTTCGCCGCCCTGGCGGGGTAGCTCAGTTGGTTAGAGCACGGGAATCATAATCCTGGGGTCGGGGGTTCAAGTCCCTCTCCCGCTACCAAAATCCAGTTAAACCATGGAAATGGCTAAAAAAATTACACGCGTTGGTAGCGCTTCCGGTTGAAATTGTTCAATAATTTCAATGCGGCGCCATCGTGTTCCTCGCCCCGGTAGACACGAGAAAGAGTAACGCGTTCCTCGCTTGGACGAGGATTAATCCGATTGCATCGCTCGGACCTCGAGCTATGCAAGCCGTTCCGCATGCCATCTCAAATGGTCGTCCATGAATGTCGAAATGAAGAAATACGAATGGTCGTATCCGTCTTGCATGCGCAACGTCAGCGGAATGCCGGCTTTGGCGCAGGCCGCCTCCAAAAGCCAGGGTCTCAGCCCGTCATTCAGGAACCCGTCCGATGTTCCCTGATCGACGAGAAATTCCGGGAAGCGGCGCCCGTCTTCAACAAGCGAAGTAGCGTCGTAGGCCCGCCACGAGGCCTCATCCGTGCCGAGATATTTTTCGAAAGCCGGCCTTGATCAGCCGGCAGCGCTTGGCTGCACGATCGGCGCAAATGCCGAGCAACTCCTGAACCGCTGCGGGTTTTTCAGAGCAATCGTCAGCGCGCCGTGTCCGCCGTTTCCCGGGCCTGTGGAGGCACGAAAACGGCAAACGTCATGTCGCAGCAGCAACTCGTCGACAGGTGCGAATAGATGCCCTGCACTCCGCCATGGGATTTTGCCTGGGAGATGGTCTTCATGGGTTCCGGCATATTCCCTCTCCACGGATTTCAAACACCAATGGGCCGGTGTCTACGGCATCGACATTGATCGCGGCAACCCGGGCGGATCAGGTGGGGTCGAACCGACCGGCGGCGCGGACATCCGGAATGTCAGTCGCGCCGCCGGCCTAACGCCCGATGTCGGGGAGGCACGGTATTTTGGGAACACAGAGCCTTCTACGCGGGCGTGTCGTGTGAGCCGGTCAGTAAACCACGACGCTTCTGATCGATTTGCCCTCATGCATGAGATCGAAACCCTTGTTGATGTCCTCGAGCTTGAGCGTGTGGGTGATCATCGGGTCGATCTGGATCTTGCCGTCCATGTACCAGTCGACGATCTTCGGCACATCGGTGCGGCCGCGCGCGCCGCCGAAGGCGGTGCCCATCCAGGTGCGGCCGGTGACCAGCTGGAACGGCCTGGTCGAGATCTCCTGGCCGGCGCCGGCAACGCCGATGACCACCGACTTGCCCCAGCCGCGATGCGAGGCTTCGAGCGCCTGACGCATGACCTTGGTGCTGCCCGTGCAGTCGAATGTGTAGTCGGCGCCGCCGATCTGGTCGGCGCCACGCTTGGTCATGTTGACGAGGTAGGGCACGACATCGCCGTCGATCTCCTTCGGATTGACGAAATGCG
>NZ_RZQT01000116.1:0-18776 GCF_003998485.1 Mesorhizobium sp. M7A.F.Ca.CA.001.04.2.1 | reverse complement strand
GTAGGGGAGTAGGGGAGTAGGGGAGTAGGGGAGTAGGGGAGTAGGGTGTGTGTTCCGCAGGTGCGATCTGCCCCTACGGTCTTACTGCCCTATTCCCTTACTCCCCTAGAGCAATCAAATGCCTTCACCGGCAAGTTCCTCCGAAATCGTGCCGACCTGGTCCTGGGCGCTGCGCATCATCGGATAGATGGCCAGCACCTTTTGCCAGGCCTCGAGCGCCGATTGCTTGTGGCCGGTCAGCGCCATGATCTGCGCCAGGCCGGACAGCGCACCGAAATGGCGCGGCTCGAGCTGCAGCGTATGGTCGATGTCGGACATCGACTTGCCGTAGTTCTTCATCATGAAATGGACGGTGGCACGTCGGTTCCAGCCCTCGGCATAAGTCGGCTGCAAAGTCACCACCTGGTCGAGGAAATCGAGCGCGACGTCGAACTTCTGGCCCTCGACGGCTTTTTGCGACCATTGCATCATCAGGTCGATCGAGGCGCTGCCGGATTGCGACCACTCGCTCCAGATGTTGCCGGCGATGCGCTCCGCCGCCTTTTCGTTGCGTTCGCGTTTCAAGTCGCTGAACAGCTGATCGAGGCGGGCTTGTTTCGTCGTTGCGGCGGGCGGCGCATCCTGAGTGGACGGCGGCGCGACAGCACCATCCGCCCATGCCGGGCCATAAATGACGCCGGAAACAAGCAGAGATGTCAAAAATGCAAAAGGAATCCGCATCGCCGGACTCTAGTCCCGGGCGAGAGAACGTCAAACTGAATTTGGCGTGAAAAGGCCGGCAGACGGCGACAAGCATCAAATGGGCGGAGGCGACAGCCTCCTGCCCGAAAACTCAGCCCTGACGTGCCTTGTAGCGCGGGGCGGTCTTGTTGATGATGTAGATGCGGCCCTTGCGGCGAACCAGCTGGTTGTCGCGGTGACGCGCCTTCAGCGCCTTGAGCGAATTCTTGATCTTCATGGTCTTGCCTGTCGGTGTGGACCCGGTTGGGTCGAAATTTTAAGGCGCGCCAGAAGACGCGCCTTTGAACTGTGGGTGGCTCATAAACGAGGAGCCTTGTCCCTGTCAACCGCAAGCGTGCTCCATAGCGGCTGTGAATCATCCCTGTCATCAATTATCCGCCATGTCTGCCTTGCGGCATTGCGCGGCCCTGGGCCGGCTGGGATGATGCGGTCGCCGTGAAATGATTTGGAGACGACTATGCGCCGGATGTTCCTGGCCGCCTGCCTTGTCCTGCTGGCGGCAGCTTCGGTTGCGCGCGCGCAGGAATGCGACCGCAGCGACGACAGCCAGCAAATGATGAACATCTGTGCCGGCGAGGACTACCAGGCGGCCGACGCCAGGCTCAACACGGCCTATCAGAACCTCATCAGCTCGGACGATGCCAACGGCAAGAGATTGCTGCAGGTGGCGCAACGCGCCTGGATCACTTTTCGCGATGCCGAGTGCGCGCATTCCACCGCCGCCAGCGAAGGCGGATCGATCCATTCGATGGAAGTTTCGCAATGCCTGACCAGATTGACCAATGACCGCGTCAAGCAGCTCGCTGCCGCGGCCAATTGCGAGGAAGGCGATGGGAGTTGCGCCAATCCAGGGCAGGACGAGAGCGACGACGCGCAGTAGGCAACCTTATGAGGCGCGACGTCTGATCCGAGTGAAATGACCCATCTTGCGGCCGGGCCGCGCTTCGGCCTTGCCGTAGAGATGCAGCATCAGATCGGGCTCGGCGAGAAGCTCCGGGACGCGCAGCACATCGTCGCCGATCAGGTTTTCCATCACGCAGTCGGAATGGCGGTCCGGGCCGCCGAGCGGCAGGCCGGCGATGGCGCGGATATGCTGCTCGAACTGCGAAACGACACAGGCGGCTTCCGTCCAATGGCCGGAATTGTGCACGCGCGGCGCGATCTCGTTGGCCAGCAGCGAGCCATCGGCCAGCACGAAGAACTCGACGCCGATGACACCGACATAGTCGAGCGCCGCAAGGATCTTCGATGCGGCCGTTCGGGCTGCTTGCGCCGTCTCCGGCATAATGGCGGCCGGCAAGGTCGATGTGTGGAGAATGCCGTTGCGATGGATATTCTCGGCTGGATCGTAGGCGACAACCGCACCGTCCAGCCCACGCGCCGCGATCACCGATATCTCGCACTCGAACGGCACGAAGGACTCCAGAATCAGCGGCACATTGCCCATCGCCTCGCATGTGCCGGCAAAACCGCCGGCTTCCATGTTGCGGAAGACGCGCTGGCCCTTGCCGTCATATCCCATGCGCCGGGTCTTCAGGATGCCGCTGCCGTCGGATGCTTTCAGCGCCGCCGCCAGCTCGTCATCATTGTCGACGGCGTGGAAATCGGCGGTGGCAATGCCGATGCCGTTGAGGAATGTTTTTTCGTCCACCCGGTCCTGCGCCACTTCCAGCGCACGCGCCGGCGGATAGACCGGAACCTTGGCCGCCAGCGCGCTGGCCGCCGCGACCGGGACGTTCTCGAACTCGTAGGTGATGACGGAACTCGACGCTGCCAGGTCGGCAAGGGCGGCCGGGTCGTCATAGGCGGCTGTTATCTGCCGGTTGGCGACCTGTGCGGCCGGGCAATCCGCTTGCGGCTCCAGCACCACGGTGCGGTAGCCGAGACGGGCGGCAGCAACAGCCAGCATGCGGCCGAGCTGGCCGCCGCCAATGATGCCGATGGTCGATCCGGCGGGCAGGCTCACGGCGTATCCGTCGGTTCAGCCGCGACCTTGGCAGTCTGCGCGGCGCGCCAGGCATCCAGACGGACGGCAAGGCTGTCATCGTTCAGGGCCAGCACGGCGGCGGCCAAAAGGGCTGCGTTGGTGGCGCCGGCCTTGCCGATGGCCAGCGTTCCAACGGGAATGCCGGCTGGCATCTGGACGATGGACAGCAGCGAATCCTGCCCGGAAAGCGCTTTCGATTCCACCGGCACGCCGAACACCGGCAATGGCGTCATCGCCGCCGTCATGCCGGGCAGGTGTGCTGCACCGCCGGCGCCGGCGATGATCACCTGGTAACCGGCCGCCTTGGCGCCCTTGGCGAAATCATAGAGCCGGTCCGGTGTGCGGTGCGCGGAGATGATGAGCCGCTTGTGCGGGATGCCAAGTGCTTCCAGCGTTTCGGCGGCATGGCGCATCGTCGCCCAGTCGGACTGGCTGCCCATGATGATGGCGACGTCGGCGCGTTGATCGTCCAAGTTCGTGTTCCCCGGCGACAAAGGCGCGCCTTAGCGGAATTCGCGCGAGGCCGCAAGGATAGGCGGCCGCTGCTGCGGTCTGGCAAGACGGAAACCAGCCGGTCAGATGCCGTCGCGCTCGGCCTCTGGCGTCGAGACCAGCAAGGCCGAAGCCGCGTTGGCGGCGGTGATGGCCGCCCGCATGGTCTGCCCACGGGCAAGTCCCGCGGCCAGCGCGCCAACGAATTCATCGCCGGCGCCATGCGTGCTGGCGACCTTGACCGGGATGGCGGACAGCGCAAAGGCCTCGCCGCTCCGATCGCAACAGGCGACACCTTCGCCGCCCGCCGTGACGATTGCCACCGGATAGAGATCGGCCAATAGCCGTGCGGCTTGCGCGGCCCCGTCGAGTGTCTCGACCACTGCCGTGCCAGCCAGGAATTCCGCCTCGATGGCGTTGACCACCAATATGTCGACCAGGGCGATCAACTCCTCGGAGAGTTTGCGCGCGGGGGCCGCGTTGAGCACGACGCGGCCGCCCCGTGCCTTGACTGCGCGTGCGGCGGCAATGTTGGCGGCTTCCGGCACTTCGTTCTGCAGCAGGAGCACCGCCGTCTGTCCCACCACATCGGAAGCAGAGGCAATGTCGGCATGGCCCAGTGTCAGATTGCTGCCCGAGACGATCACCGCGCCATAGTCGCCGCCTGCGTCGAAGATCGCCACGCTCATGCCGGAGCCGACGCCAGCGGCCACCCGCACGAAGCGGCGGTCGACCTTGGCGCGATCGAGATTGGCCAGCACCGCCCGCCCGAAATCATCGTCGCCGACGGCGCCGATCATCGCCGCATACACACCGGCCCGCGCCGCCGAGACGGCCTGGTTGCCGCCCTTGCCACCGCATTTGGGGTGCCAGGCATGGCCGGTCACCGTCTCGCCCTTGCGCGGGCGGCCGGGGGCGTCGACCATAATGTCGTAATGCAGGCTGCCGAACACGGTCACCAGCGGCGTTGTCGTCATGAGCCCCGGTCTTTTCGTTTCGATGTCACCGCCGACATGGTGCGGCCGAGATTGCGCTCCGCCGCCTGATAGTCGCGCTGCGCCACCGCGACGAACAACGCGTCGAGAATGTTGAGCTGGGCAATGCGGGCCGCTGCGTTCTCGCCCATCAGCGGCGAGCCCTGCGCGGTCGAGCACAGAACGATATCGGCGACGGCGGCCAGGGGCGAGTTGTCGTAATTGGTGATGGCCAGCGTGCGGGCACCGTTCTTGCGGGCCAACTGGATGGCGTCGATAACGGCCGACGTGTTGCCCGAATGCGAGAAGCCGACGGCGATGTCGTCGCCGCCGAGCAGCGAGGCCGACATCAGCATCATGTGCGAATCGTCGTAGACGGATGCGCGGATGCCGATGCGCAGGAATTTGTGCGAAACGTCGCGCGCGATCTGCGCCGAGCCGCCGACGCCATAGAAATCCCGGTTCTTGGCACGGAAGAGCAGCTCGGCGGCGCGGTCGAAATCCTCGATGTCGAGGATCGCCAGCGTCTCCTCCAGCGCCTGGATGGAGGTGCGGAACACTTTTTGCACGATCTCGGCCGAACTGTCGTCGGATGACAGTTCCTGGTGCATCTCGGCGGTCGGCAGGCGACTGTACTCATAGACGGCGGTGCGGAAGTCGCGATAGCCGGAAAAGCCGAGCTTCTTGGCGATCTTGACCACCATCGCCTCGGACACGCCGGATTCCTCGGCGATCTGCTTCAGCGGAATGCTCTCGTCGAAGCCGCGCCGGCCGAAGACGGTTTCCACCACCTTCGCCTCCAGCGGAGTGAGATGCGGCATCATCATGCGGATGCGCGGTCCTACCGCTTTCAGGTCCAGCCCGCTCAAGGTCATCCACGCCCCCTCGTCACGCGATCGATAAGCATCGCGGCGAGGATTATAAGACCAGTTGCCAGAAGCTGATAGAAGGACTGGACGTTCATCAGCGTCAAACCGTTGCGCATGGCGCCGAGGATGACGGCGCCCAGGATGGTGCCGACGACGCTGCCCTTGCCGCCCATCAGCGAGGCGCCGCCGATGGCGGCAGCCGCGATGGCGTCGAGCTCCCAGAGATTGCCGAGGATGGGTTCGGCGGCGCCCAACCGGCCGATCAGGATCTGCGCGGCAAGCGCCGCCAGCAGGCCTGAGATCATGTAGGCGGCGATCTTGGTGCGGGCAATCGGCACGCCGGCGATGTAGGCCGCCTCCTCGTTGCCGCCGACGGCGAGCAGATATTCGCCGAAGGGCGTCTTCTTCAAAACGACCCAGGCGACGACAGCCACGCAGGCGACGATGACGACCGCCAGAGGCAGTCCGAACAGCGAACCGTTGAAGACGGCGCGAAAGCCTGGGGGCAGGCCGAGGACCGGATTGCCGCCGGTGTAGATCAGCGCCAGTGCCCGATAGGTGCTGAGCGTTCCCAACGTGACGATGAAGGGCTGCAGCCCAACATGGGCGACGAGCACGCCGTTGACGAGGCCGCAGGCAAGACCAATGGCGAAGCCGGCGGCGATGGCCAGCGGAAACGGCACGCCGGCGACCATCATAGAGGCCGAGATGACGGCCGAGAGTGCTGCCGTCGGCCCGACCGACAGGTCGATGCCGCCGGAGATGATGACCAGCGTCATGCCCAGCGCCAGACAGGCATTGATGCTCGACTGCTGCAGGATGTTGATCAGGTTGCGCTCGGCGAAAAAGCCGGGCACCAGCGCGCCGAACACGGCCAGGATCACGACAAGCCCGATCAGCGTGCCGGCGTCGCGCATGGAAACACCGCGCAGGAATTCGGCCTGGGACCGCACCAGAGTGGCATCCGACATATCCGTCACCTACTGCCTTGCCGGCTGTGCGGCCGGCGTTTGCGTTTGCGGGATGGCGTGCGCCGCGATCGCCTGTTCTGAGAGATTTGCCCTATCGAGTTCGGCGGCGATGGTGCCGTCGCGCATGACCAACACGCGGTCGGCAAGCCGGATCACCTCGGGCAGTTCGGAGGAGACGACGACCACCGCATGGCCCTCGGCGGCGAGTTCCTCGATCAGATGATAGATCTCCGCCTTGGCGCCGACATCGATGCCGCGCGTCGGCTCGTCGAACAAGAGGATGCGTGTTCCCGCCGCCAGCCAGCGGCCGATGATCGCCTTCTGCTGGTTGCCGCCGCTGAACAGGCGGATCGGCCGGTCGAGCAGGAATGGGCGCAGATTGACGCGGCTCATCTTCTCGGCCGCCACCTGTTTCAACCTGGCGTGATCGATGAGGCCGCGCGGCGCGAACACGGCCATCGAGGCCAGCGCCATATTGCTGGTGATCGAGCGCAGCGGCACGATGCCTTCGCGTTTGCGCTCCTCCGGCACCAGTCCGACGCCGGCGGCAATCGCGTCACGCGGGCTGAAGAACCGTGCCGCCTTGCCGTCGATTGCAATCGTCCCGGCCGTGGCGCGATCGGCGCCGGCCAAGAGCCGCAGCAGTTCAGTGCGGCCGGAACCGACCAGGCCGGCAATGCCCAGCACCTCGCCGCGATGCAGATCGAACGACACGTTGCGCACCTTCGTCGCCGAGGAGAGGCCACGCGCGCTCAGCATGACCTTGTTCGTGGCATGGGAATTATGCTGCTCCTGCGCCAGTTCGCGGCCGACCATCATAGCCACGACCGCTTTCTCCGACAGGTCGTTCAGATCGACGGAATCGACGACGACGCCATCGCGCATGATGGTGGCGCGCCGGCAGATGCCGAACACCTCGTCCAGCTTGTGCGAGACATAGACGACGGCGACGCCGTCGCGGGCGAGGCCGGTGATGACTTGCGCCAGCCGTTCGAATTCGCTCGGCGTCAGGCTCGATGTCGGCTCGTCCATGGCGACGATGCGGGCGCGATCGAGCAGCGCGCGGGCGATCTCGACAATCTGCCGCTGCGCCACCTTCAGGGTACCGAGGGGTGCAGCCGGATCGATGGAGGGATCGATGGCCGCAAGAGCCTCCGCAGCACGGCGCTCCTGTTCGCGCCGGGCGACGAAGATGGCGCCGCGCGTCAGCGGATGGCCTAGGAACATGTTCTGGGCGACGCTAAGGCGTGGTACCTGCTGCAATTCCTGATGGATCATGGCGACGCCCGCAGCGCGTGCGGCGACCGGGTTGACGAGTGTAACCGGCTTGCCGTCGATGAGGACGCTTCCCGCTGTCGGCCTGTAGACGCCAGACAGGATGCGCAGCAGCGTCGACTTGCCGGCGCCATTTTCGCCGAGCAGGCCGTGGATTTCACCGGCACCTACCGAGAACGACACGCCGTCAAGCGCCCGCACGGCCGGAAACAGCTTGGAAATGCCCTGGAATTGCAGCCGGGGTGACATTGGGTTCTATCTCCGGGCAACGGTGCCGGCGGGAGCGAATTGCTCTGGCCGGCACTCGCCGATTGGCCTTACTGGCCCGCAGCCGCGTCCTCGAGCAGTGCCTTGCGCGCGCCGGCGCCGGAATAGCGGTCGGCATTGTCCTTGGTGATCAGTGCCTGGGGCGTGGCGACGACGCGGGGCAGCTTCTGTCCCGCGACGAGACGCAGAGCAGTTTCCAACGCCACTTCGCCGGTCAGCACCGGGAAACTGTCGACCGTGCCGGTCAGTTCGCCGGCCCGTATGGAGGCATAGGCGTCGGAAATGCCGTCGGTGCCGAAGACCGCAACCTTGTCCTGCAGGCCGGCGGCCTTGACTGCCTCGACGATGCCGAGCGCCATGCCGTCATTGTTGGCATAAAAGCCGATCAGGTCGGGGTGCTGCTGCAGGATGTTGGTGGCCGCATCATAGGAGGTCTGGCGGTCCCAGTTGCCGGGAACGCTGGCGACGACCTCGAACTTGCCTGCCTCGGTGATGGTCGACTTGAAGCCGTCGGTGCGCTGCACGGCGGCATAGACGCCAGCCTGGCCTTCGACGATGGCGACCTTGCCGCCATCCGGACGGTTCTTGATGAACCATTTGGCGACGCGCACGCCATTGTCGCGCTGGACATTGCCGACATAATGTTCGGCCTGCGGGATGACGGCGTCATTGACGTTGACCACCGGCACGTTGGCGGCCTTGGCTTGCTCCATGATCGGCTGCAGATTGGCATCCGTCTGCGGCGAGACGAGCAGCACGTTGTAGCCCTGGGTCACCAGGCCTTCGGCAATGGTGAGCTGGCCGAGCTGGTCGCCCTCGCTTTGCGCTGCCTGATAGACGACGGGAACGCCGACCTTGGCGCCGAATGCCGTGTAGCCCTCGCCCAGCGAGCGCCAGTATTCATTGGTCAGCGTCTTGGAGACGGCGCCTGCCTTGGTGCCTTCGGGCAGCTTGGGGAACGCGCCGAATTTGGCCTCGACCTGCGACCAGTCGATGCGGTCCTTTTCCGTGTCGGAATTGAGCGGCGCGAGGTCGGCCGAAAAGGCAGAGCCGATCGACAGCGCCATCAGTGCGGCGGTAGCCGTGGCAAGCAGAAGTTTCATTGTATTCCTCCCTTGTTGAAAACGATAATGGTGCGGATGCCTCAGCTATCCGGCCCGAGCATGATTTCCTGGATGATGGCCTGCGACGTCACCGCATCCTGGCTGTCCATGGCGGCGGACAGGCGATTGTCCTGCTCCAGCCGGTCGACGACGCGCAGCATGCGCTTGACGGTGGCGATGTTGACTTCGCACTCGCGCACCGGATCGAGCCCGGTCATGTCGGGGAACGTGTCGAAATAGATGGCGCCGGCGTAACCGTCGCGGCGAATCTGCCTGAGCAGCTCGATGGTCTGCAGCGTGTGCACCGCGCCGACCATCAGGCCGTCGTCGCGCTTGGCGTAGCCGTCGTTCAGATGCACGCCGAGCAGCTTGCTGTGGCGCGCCACCAGGGCCGCGGCAAAGGCCGGCTGTTCGTCAGCATAGAGCACATGGGCGAAATCGAGGGTGACGCCCAGATTGGGCAGGCCGACATCGCGGATCGCCAGCAAGGTCGTCGCCGCATCCGGCATCAGGCTGTAGGAGCGTGGTTCGTTCGGTTTGTACTCAAGGCTGATCTGACAGTCGGGATCATGCGCGGCTACTTCACGAATCCCCTCGATTTCGTGTTGCCAAAGCGTCACATAGTCGGCCTGGAAGGCGTAGTCGAAGCCATCCTGGCCGAGCCACAGCGTCATCAGGCTGGCGCCGGCCTCACGCACGGCATCGATGCCGGCTTTGGTCAGGTCGATGGCCTCGCGGCGCACCGCCGGATCCGGATTGGTGAAGGCGCCGAGCTTGAAGGCGGGGTTGGAGTAGTAGCGCATGGCAAAGCCATTGATAGAAAGCCCGAGATCGCTCAGTTTGAGGGCGATTTCCGCAGGCTTTTCACTGACATGGTCGGGAAAGTTGAGGTCGAGATCGGTAAGCCCGCCGACCTTGGCGGCGCGCGCCGCCATCTGCAGCAGCGACGGCTTGCCGGTAAGATCAGGCCATTCGGCCTGCGGCCGCGAGGCAAAGGAATTCAGGCGCGTGGCGAAACGAGTGGCTGTCATGGTCGATCCTTCAATCGTCATGACTTCACATAAATACAAATATTTGTAAAGTTATTGTTTTGGGGGGCGGGCGGTGAGCTGTGTCGACGACCGGGCTGAGCCGCGCGAAGGCGCAGGTTTCCCAGCGGCGTCGCCGGATAATCCGTCAGAACGGTGGTATCAGTAACCGGGGAGGACCGTCCTCAGCCGCCGTTTTGCGGAAGCGTGCGACGAAGCCGTCGAGTTCGAGGCGCTCCATGTGCGAGATCGCCCGGCAGGACGCGCCGTCGCGGCTAGTGCACCGGCGAAAAAGAGCCCAACGATTGACCGGCCAAAGGCACCGTCACACGACCGCGCAGGGAGATGCAGATCGCCGCTGCCTGGCGCTCGATCAGCGTCAGCACATCACATCGTTCACGCAATGATGTCGGGAATGATCTTGTCTTCCAGCGCCATCAGCCGGTCCTTGAGGAACAGCTTCTTCTTCTTCATGCGCTGGATCTGCAGCGGATCGCAGGCCATGGCGATCATCGCGTTGATGGCTGCATCGAAATCGGCGTGTTCCTGCTTCAGGCGGGAAAATTCGAGGCGAATATCGGCCTGTTCCTGATCGGACATTCTCTACCGTCTGCACGTCTGCGGCGCCCAAAGCTGGGCCTGATTGGGCGGGGCCGGGTGTTTTGTCACCGGCGTGCAGCCCATATCACATTTCACAGTGTCGTGGAATGCTACCACGGATCATTCGACATCGCCCGCGGAAGGTGACACACTGTCACCGTGCCGTCACAGAAGCGAACCTGCGGTGGACGCGCCGTGACGGTTGCAATCGAGGAAAACCATGAAAGGGAGAACCAATCATGTCTCTTGCATCCCATCTTGATGAGTTGCAGCGGAAACACGGCGACATCGAACGTGAAATCGATGACGCGATGAATCATCCATCGGTCGACGACCTCGAAATCGTGAATCTTAAGCGACGCAAGCTGGCACTCAAGGACGAGATTGAAAAACTAAGAGGAAAACCGACCACGCATTGATGCCCTCCTGACATAGCCGCCCGGTATCCGCGGCCTCTTTTCCCGGCGGCTCCCCGCCGCCGGCGTGGAGGGGTTTGATTTCCCAGCACCGGTCTGTCAGCCGAAGCTGGACTTGCACCGGCTTAATATCCGCTTCGGCCGTCGCCCGTTTCGCCAGATCATCGATTGTTTTTGGTCGTTGGCGGCGTGCCGATTCCGGCCAGTGGCGACCTGTCGCCATTGACAAGCGATCTTTGCTCCTCCACCTCATGCCCGGACCTCAGCGCATCGGCCCGGGGCGTCGTTGTGCGCCCATGCAGGACACAAGATGCTCCAGAGACAAAAGGCTGCCGGCATGACCGGATATTTTTCCTCTCCTTTCCCCCGCCGCACCTCGGTCGGCGTCGATGTCGGCGGCGTGGTCGTCGGCGGCGGCGCGCCCGTTGTCGTCCAATCGATGACCAACACCGACACGGCCGATATCGACCAGACCGTCGCGCAGGTCGCAGCACTGCACCGGGCCGGCTCCGAGATCGTGCGCATCACCGTCGATCGCGACGAGAGTGCCGCCGCCGTACCGCGCATTCATGAGCGGCTTCAGCGGCTTGGCATCAACGTGCCGCTGGTCGGCGATTTCCACTATATAGGCCACAAGCTCTTGGCCGATCACCCGGCCTGCGCCGAGGCGCTGGCCAAATATCGGATCAACCCCGGCAATGTCGGCTTCAAGGACAAGAAGGACCGGCAGTTCGCCGATATCGTCGAGATGGCGATCAGGCATGACAAGCCGGTGCGCATCGGTGTCAACTGGGGCTCGCTCGACCAGGAGCTTTTGACCCGGCTGATGGACGACAACCAGGACAAGGGTTTTCCGCTGACGGCGCAAGAGGTGATGCGCGAGGCGATCGTGCAGTCGGCCATTCTCTCGGCCGAGATGGCGGAAGAGATCGGCCTTGGCCGCGAGAAAATCATCCTGTCGGCCAAGGTCAGCGGCGTGCAGGACCTGATTGCCGTCTATGCCGAGCTCGCCACCCGCTCCAACCATGCGCTGCATCTCGGCCTGACCGAAGCCGGCATGGGCTCGAAAGGCATCGTCGCTTCGTCGGCCGCCATGGGCATCCTGCTGCAGCAAGGCATCGGCGACACCATCCGCATCTCGCTGACGCCGGAGCCGAATGGCGACCGCACGCGCGAGGTGCAGGTTTCGCAGGAATTGCTGCAGACGATGGGGTTCAGGCAGTTCGTGCCGATCGTCGCCGCGTGTCCCGGCTGCGGCCGCACGACCTCGACCGTGTTCCAGGAGCTCGCTCAGAACATCCAGGCAGATCTCAGGAAGAACATGCCGGTGTGGCGCGACAAATATCCCGGCGTCGAGAACCTCAAGGTCGCGGTGATGGGTTGCATCGTCAATGGCCCGGGCGAGTCCAAGCATGCCGATATCGGCATTTCGCTGCCCGGCACCGGCGAGACGCCGACGGCGCCTGTCTTCGTCGACGGCAAGAAGGCGGCGACGCTGCGCGGACCGTCGATCGCGGCGGATTTCGAGAAAATGGTCGCCGACTATATCGAACAGCGGTTCGGTCGCGGCGGCAAGGCCGCGGCAGAGTAGGTCAAATGCAGCGTTTCCTGTGGGCGACGCTGGTCCTGCTGTGTGGGCTAGTCTGGTCGACACTGGCTCAGGCCGATCCGCCGCAATCCGCCAAGCAACGGCTTATCGACAAGGTCTGCAACCTGATCCAGGCGCATGCCGACCAGAATGGTTTGCCCAGGGATTTCTTCGCCCGGCTGATCTGGAAGGAGAGCCGTTTCGATCCCAACGCCGTCAGTCCCGTCGGCGCCGAAGGCATTGCCCAGTTCATGCCGGGAACCGCCAAGATGCGCGGGCTTACCAATTCCTTCGACATCAATCAGGCGATCCCGGCTTCGGCGAAATATCTCGCCGAAATGAAAACCGGCTACGGCAATCTCGGCCTGGCGGCCGCCGCCTACAATGCCGGCGAGAGCCGGGTGTCGCGCTGGCTCAGTTCCGGCGGTTTCCTGCCGATGGAAACCGAAAGCTATGTGTTCGACATCATGGGCGAACCAGCCGACAAGTTCACCGACCGAGCCTATGCCGGAAGGGTCGAACCGCTCGACGCAAAAACGGATTTTGGTGTCGCTTGCCGAAAACTGCCAGTGATCATGTCGCGGACCGTGGCGATGGCCTCGATCAACGTAAAGCCATGGGGCATCCAGGTGGCCGGCAATTTCCGCCGCAGTGCCGCGATCAACCAGTGGCTCAGGGTAAGGAGCCGGTTCCCGGCCCTGCTCAACGGGCACGATCCAGTGGTCAGCCGGGTGCGCACGCCGATCGGCCGGCGGGGTATCTATGCGGTCAGGATCGGTGTCGACCACCGCGCCGATGCAAACGTCATCTGCCAGAAATTGCAAAGCATCGGTGGGGCATGCGTGGTGGTGCGCAACCGGTAATTTGACCCCTGCCGGCAGGGTATTTTGTCTGAGAGAGGCATTTAAAAAGCGACAGCCGTGGCGTCGCATCCAGCAAGGATTTCAGCTATGGCGGCGGCCATGTTACCAGGAGCGACAGCCCCTGCCTTTGACAAGCCGCGTGGGCACAACATGTTCGATGGATACATTATCTGCGGTACGCCGAGGACGGGGAGCACTTTGCTGTGCAAGCTTCTGGCGTCCACGAAGACGGCCGGTGATCCGCACTCATTCTATCGGCGCCAGGACGTGGTGGAGTGGGCCGAAGAGTGGAAGTTGCCCGATCGCGCCGCGATGAGCGAGCTCGAATTCGATGCCGCGTATCTCGATGCCGCGATCGCCGCCGGCAAGGGTGGGACCGGCCTCTTCGGCCTCCGCTTGATGCGCGAAAATCTGGATGAGCTTTCGGCGATCCTCGACCGGATTTTCCCAAAACTGCCATCCGACAGAGCACGGTTCGAAAGAGCATTCGGCAATGTTCTCTACATACACCTCTCGCGGGAAGACAAGCTTGCGCAGGCTGTCTCCCTGATCAAGGCAGAGCAGACCGGTCTTTGGCATATCGCTCCCGACGGCACCGAGATCGAAAGGGTCGCACCGCCGAAAGAGCCCCAATATGATTTCGAGCGGATCAGGCGTGAGGTCGAGGTACTCGAGACCTATGATGCGGCATGGAACATTTGGTTCGCTGAGCAAGGCATCACCCCGCTTCGGGTTGGCTACGAGCGCCTTTCGAGCAATCCGGCGGCGACATTGCTAGGCATCTGCGAAGTCTTGGGCGTTCAAGCGCCGAATGCCGATGACGTGAGCCCCGGCGTTGCAAAGCTCTCCGACGACACGAGCCTCGACTGGATGCGCCGCTATCGCCTCGACGCAGCCGCCTGATGCATTGATGGGCTGCAGCTGGAAATTTGGAGTATGGGCAGCGACTATGACCGACCCTATCTACAGCGATCCCGACTTCGTCCAGTTCTATGATATCGAGAATCAAAGCGGCCGTGCCGATTTTGATTACTGTATCGGTCTTGCCGTAAATCGCGGCTCGGTCCTCGATCTCGGCTGTGGCACTGGCCAACTGGCTGCCGAACTTGCCGATGGGCATAATGTCACTGGCGTTGATCCGGCATCGGCGATGCTCGACGTGGCGCGGCGCAGGGCCGGCGGCGACAGGGTCGACTGGGTCGAGGCCGACGCGCGAACTGTTCGGCTCGGGCGGCGTTTCGACCTGATCCTGCTCACCGGGCATGCGTTCCAGGTTTTCCTGACAGGCGAGGATCAGATGGCGGTGCTGGGCACCATCGCCGAGCATCTCGCTCCCGGCGGGCTCTTCATTTTCGACACACGAAATCCCGCCGAGGAGGAATGGCTGGAATGGACACCGCAGCGCTCCGAACGGGCAGTTACGCATCCCGGCCTCGGCACGGTCAAAGCCTGGTATGATGCCGAACACGATGCCGCTACCGGCATCGTCACCTACTCGACCTTCTATGACATTCCGGGCGGTAGACCTGTTCTGGGCGCCGAATCCAAGATCGCGTTCCCCAAGAAGGAAGATCTTGCGGGGATGCTGGACGAGACTGGCCTGTTGGTCGAGCAGTGGCTGGGTGACTGGCAGGGCACACCTTATGGTGTGACCTCGCCGGAAATCATCCCGATCGGCCGGTTGCGCTGATCCGGCCTGACCAATAGGGCCGGCTTTTACGCCGTCTTGGCCACCACGGTCTCGCTGAGCCAGGTGCCGATCTTGGTGCCCAGTCGGTCGGGCGAAACGGGCTTCGGCAGATAGTCGTCCATGCCCGATTCGATGCACTTGTCGCGATCGCCCTTCAGCGCATGCGCGGTGACGCCGATGATCGGAATGTGGGTGCCCGTCGAGGTCTCCATGGCCCGGATCGCGCGGGTCGCTTCGTAGCCATTCATCTCCGGCATCGAGACGTCCATCAGGATCAGCTTGGGGCGCAGCGCCCGGTACATCTCGACCGCCGTGCGGCCGTTGCCGGCGATGCGGTAGCTCAAGCCCAAGCCATTGAGGATCTGGCCGAAGACCAGCTGGTTCACGTCGTTGTCCTCGGCAATCAGGATGTCGATCGGTCCGTTCGGCGTGGTTGTCGATTCCGGTGCTGCCGCGACTGGCAGCGCCGGGCCGCGGATGACGGTAAAGGCGGGCGGCGCTGCCGGGGGAGCCTGGACGATCGGTTCGCGGACAAACTGCGCCTTGCCGACCTGCGAACGGGCCTTCTGCACGACCGAGATAACGGTGCCGAGCAGGACCGCGGAGCGCGCCGGCTTCGTCAAATGCGCGGCAATGCCGAAGTCGATGATCATCTTGCCGAAATCGACCTGGTCGACCGAGGTCAGCAACACCACCGGGATGGAGGACAGCCGGCTGTCGGAAGCAATTGCCCTGGCGACGTCGGCGCCGTTCATGCCGGGCATCTGGTAGTCGAGGATGATGCAGTCGACGGCGGCGCCCAACTGAAAGGCGCGATCGAGGAAGGCCAGGCCGACGGCGCCGCTTTCGGCGGCGGCACAGTCGAAGCTCCAGCTCCTGAGCTGCTCGAGCAGGATTTCGCGGTTGACCGGATTGTCGTCGATGACCAGCACGCGCGCGCCGGTGACGTCGACCGGCACGATCTCGTCGCGCGCCGCGGCCTGATGCGCGGGCAGCGGCACCGCGAACCAGAACACCGAGCCGCGGCCGATCTCGCTCTCGACGCCGATCTTGCCTGCCATCAGGTCGACGAGGCGTGCTGCGATGGCCAAGCCCAGCCCCGTGCCCTCGTGACGGCGGGTGGACGAGCCGTCGACCTGCGCGAATTTTTCGAACACGTTCTGCAGTTTCTCGGCCGGTATGCCGATGCCGGTGTCCTCGACGCGGATCTTGAGCTGGACCACGTCGTTGACGATCTCGCCGCCGACGTCGATCAGCACGTGACCCTTCTCGGTGAACTTCACTGCGTTGCCGAGCAGGTTGGTGATGATCTGCCGGAACCGGCCGGCGTCGCCGACGACATGGGCCGGCAGGCGCGGATCGACGCGCACGATCAGTTCGAGGTTCTTTTCGGCGACGCGAGCCGAGACCAGCGTCGCCACGTCCTCGACCGCCTCGGAAAGGCGGAAGGGAGCAGGGTCGAGGGTGAGCTGGCCAGCATTGATCTTGGAGAAATCGAGGATGTCGTTGATGATGGTGAGCAGCGCGTTGCCGGACTTCACGATAACGTCGGTGAAGGTCTTTTGGCGTGGGGTCAGATCGGTCTTGGCCAGCAGTTCGGCCATACCGAGCACACCGTTCATCGGCGTGCGGATTTCGTGGCTCATATTGGCCAGGAATTCCGATTTGGCGCGGTCGGCGGCCTCGGCCTTGAACAGGGATTCGGCGGATTCGGCAAAGGCGCGGCGGATCGCCACTTCCATCGGGCGGAAGATCCAGAAGGCGACGATGGCAAGGGCCGCGAACAGGATCCCGCTGGCCCACAACAACAGCCTGTCGCTGGAGGCATCGGCCAGATGGCGCTCATCATCCATGGCGGTGCGGACGCGAACCAGCATGGGTTGGGCGAACAGGTCATTCTGGTTGCGGATTTCGCGATAGCTCCACTCATCGACCTTCTGCGCCACCGACATCAGGTTGAAATTGCGCACCATGTCGCGCGGCGACCAGAACAGATCGCCGTTAACTGAAGCGGATTGGAGTTCGTCGACGGTCTTGATCGACAGCCGCGGCTTGATCGCCGCAAGCTGGGCGGTCAGCGTCTCGATCTCGCCGGTCAGGCGCTCCGAATGGCCGCGCGCCGATGTGGTCAGGGCATCGCGTGTCTCCGCCCGCCAGGCGGTGCCGGTCGTCTCGGCAAAGCTGGTCGCGTTGCGCAGGTCTCGGGTGAAGATGACGAGATTGCTGCTCAGCGCATCGATGTCGCGGCGAAAGGAATTGACGCGATCAAGCGCAATCACGATGCCGGCGGAAGCCAGCGCGAAGATCAGCAACCCTGAAATACAGCGGATCCGGACCGACCGGATGAAGGACGAATATTCAGGCATGCGCAACCCCAACACATACGCACCATTTTAATGGCCGGGATTACGCTTCATTTACATTAAAATTTCGTTCGTTCGGGCAGGCGAGCCGTGCGAGCCGCCGGATGGACAGCGCGCCTAGGCCGCGTCCACGACGAGGGCGCGGATGCGGCCACTCACCGGGCCTTCCCCGAACCGTTTCCCAAGGGCATTCGCCACGTATCGCGTCACCTCCTCCAGCGAGCCACCGCGCGCCTCGATCTCGGCCCGCAGGGGCGTGCCCTGGCAATAGGCCGTGGCCGCCTCATATGGCGAGGAAGCGGCGCTGACGGCATCCAGCGGCTCTATGGTGATGTTACGGAAGCCGGCGGCATGCAGGTCGGCGCGGATGACGTCCGCATCGTGATAGCCATGCGGTGTCCTTGCCATGAAGCGAGGCGGATCGGCCGGGAAAAAATGGCCGAGCGCCCGCGTCACCTCATCGGCAAACTCGTTCTCTTCGATGGCACCCCAGACGTTGAACAGGAAGTGTCCGCCCAGCCGCATCACGCGCCGAACTTGCCCGTAGGCGCCCACCCGATCGGGGAAGAACATCGCGCCAAACTGGCAGGCCACGGCGTCGAACTGTGCGTCCTCGAAGGGCAGCGCCTGAGCATCGGCCTGCTGCCAGGTGATGCGAGGATCGTCCACCATCCGCGTGCGTGCGTGGTCGAGCATGGGCTGGTTGAGGTCGGTGACCACGATGCGCGCTTGCGCCGGCAGCTTTGCTGCGAGCGCACGTGTCACCACACCGGTGCCCGCCGCCACTTCGAGCACCGATTGCGGCCCGAGCTTCGACACCCGCTCCGCCAGATCCCGCGCATATGGCTCGAAGATCAGCGGCACCATCGCCCGGTCGTAGATCTCGGGAATGGAACCGCTGAACAGCTTGTCGGTGGTCGACATGGCATCCTCCAACTCTTATCCGCACCGCGTGCTTGCCGTGCGGATGTCAATCCTCTGCCTCGGCAGGCTTCCGCTCAAGTTCTATTTCAGAACCGGCCGGCGGGGACGTGCGTGCAATCAGCTCGATGTTCCGGCTGGCACCAACCTTAGCTGTTACGCGCCGCCACGAATGTCGCCGCTTCTTTCAGCAACTGGGCATCGTCACCATAGGGCTCAAGCAGCGCATGCGCCTGTTGGACGAGGCCGTGAAGCTGGCCACGTGCCCAATTCGCACCATGCAAGGCCACCAGCGTCGCCTTGCCGGCGGCGGCGTCCTTGCCGGTCGCCTTGCCCATCTGGCTGGCGTCGGCGGTCAAATCGAGCAGGTCGTCGGCAAGCTGGAAGGCAAGACCGATCGCCGAGCCGAATTCGGCCAGCCGCTCGCGGTCATCGGCCGGGGCGCCGGCGATGAGGGCGCCTGCCTCGCAGGCGAAGCGGATCAGCGCGCCGGTCTTCATCGCCTGCAGCCGGATGATGCCGGCCTCGTCCGGCGGCGTCTGTTCGGCTTCGAGATCGAGCTTCTGGCCGCCGACCATGCCGCCTGCTCCGGCGGCGCGGGCAAGCGCCAGCACCAGGGCTGCCCGCC
>NZ_RZQT01000115.1:5986-18833 GCF_003998485.1 Mesorhizobium sp. M7A.F.Ca.CA.001.04.2.1 | reverse complement strand
CTGCCATTCATCCGCCCGCCAGTGCAAGATCGTGCCCACTTCAAAATTTCGGTTCGAGCGCGCCCTAAGCCTTGCATCGCCGCCGATGCGGGGTATGGTCCCCCGGTTTTTCGCGAAAGGAACCCGCATGGCCGCCTTCAAGACACTCGACGATATCGGCAACATCAGCGGCAAGCGCGTGCTGGTGCGCGTCGACCTCAACGTGCCTGTCACTGAGGGCAAAGTCACCGACGCCACCCGCATCGAACGCATCGCACCGACCATCGCCGAGCTATCGGCCAAGGGCGCCAAGGTCATCCTGCTCGCCCATTTCGGCCGACCCAAGGATGGGCCTTCGCCCGAATTCTCGCTGGAGCCGATCGCCAAAGCCACGGCAGAAGTGCTCGGCCGCCCCGTCGGTTTCGCCTCGGATTGCGTCGGCGACACGGCCGGAAGCGCTGTCGCCGCCATGAACAAGGGCGACGTGCTGCTGCTCGAAAACACTCGCTTCTACAAGGCCGAAGAAAAGAATGACCCGGCCTTCACCGAAAAACTCGCCGCCAATGGCGATATCTTCGTCAACGACGCCTTCTCGGCCGCGCACCGCGCGCATTCTTCGACCGAGGGACTGGCGCATCTGTTGCCGGCTTTTGCCGGCCGCACCATGCAAGCCGAGCTTGAGGCGCTGGAGAAAGGTCTGGGAAAACCGGTCCGTCCGGTCGTCGCCATTGTCGGCGGCGCCAAGGTCTCGACCAAGATCGATCTGTTGATGAACCTGGTGAAGAAGGTCGACGCGCTGGTCATCGGCGGCGGCATGGCCAACACCTTCCTCGCCGCGCGCGGCACCGATGTCGGGAAATCGCTGTGCGAGCATGATCTCGCCTCAACCGCCAAGCAGATCATGATCGAGGCGGCCGAGGCCGGCTGCGCCATCATCCTGCCGGTCGACGGCGTCGTCGCCAGGGAGTTCAAGGCGGGCGCGGCCTGCGAGACCGTCGCCATCTCCGATGTGCCGGCCGACGGGATGATCCTCGATGTCGGCGCCAAAACCGTGACGACCATCGGCGAATGGATCGACCGCGCCGCGACACTGGTCTGGAACGGCCCGCTCGGCGCCTTCGAGATCGCGCCCTTCGACCATGCGACGGTGGCGGCGGCCAAGCATGCGGCGTCGCGCACCAAGGAAGGCAAGCTGGTCTCGGTCGCAGGCGGTGGCGATACGGTGGCGGCGCTCAACCACGCCGGCGTCGCCGACGACTTCACCTATGTCTCGACCGCCGGCGGCGCCTTCCTGGAGTGGATGGAAGGCAAGCCGCTGCCCGGCGTCGATGTGTTGAAGCGCTGAGGCTCCGAGGCGATCAACACTCGGAGAGCGAACAAGGCCGCCCGAGGCTTCAATCGATTCGAGCTTTCCGATGCCATTCCTTTGGCGGTAGACTTCCGTTAAGCGCGGAACAACCGTTTCAGGAGAAGCAACAATGAGCGAACGTCTCGAAGACATTGCCGCTGCGATCGTCGCCGATGGCAAGGGCCTGCTGGCCGCCGACGAAAGTTCCGGCACCATCAAGAAGCGCTTCGACGTCATCGGCGTCGAATCGACCGCCGACAGCCGCCGCGACTACCGCGAGATGATGTTTCGCACCAGGGAGGCGATGACCCGCTACATTTCCGGTGTCATCCTCTATGACGAGACGATCCGCCAGAAGGCCGCCGACGGCACGCCGCTGGTCGACATCATCAAGGCCGCCGGCGCCATCCCCGGCATCAAGGTCGATGCCGGCGCCAAGCCGCTGGCCAGGTTTCCCGGCGACACCGTCACCGAAGGCCTCGATGGCCTGCGCGAACGGCTTGCCGACTACTACAAGCTCGGCGCCCGCTTCGCCAAATGGCGCGCGGTGATCGACATCGATATCGCCAAGGGTGTCCCTTCGGCGACCTCGATCGGCTCCAACGCTCATGCGCTCGCCCGCTATGCCGCCCTCTGCCAGGAAGCCGGCATCGTGCCGATCGTCGAACCGGAGGTGCTGATGGACGGCGCCCACGACATCGACACTTGTTACGACATTTCGAAGGCAACGCTGATCAAGCTCTATGACGAGCTCCATGCGGCGCGCGTCGTGCTGGAAGGCACCATCCTGAAGCCCAACATGGTGCTGGCCGGCAGGAAATCGGGCAAGGTGAGCAGCCCCGAAGAAGTCGCCGAAAAGACCATAAAGCTGTTCCGCGAGACAGTGCCGGCAGCGGTGCCGGGCATCGCCTTCCTTTCCGGCGGCCAGGAAGACGAAGAGGCGACCGCCAATCTCAACGCCATCAACGCCATCGGGCCGCACCCGTGGAAGCTGACCTTCTCCTATGGTCGCGCGCTGCAGGCCGCGCCACAGAAAGCCTGGAGCGGCAAAGCCTCGAACGTTGCCGCCGGCCAGGCCGCCTTCACCCATCGCGCCCACATGAACCATCTGGCAGCGCTCGGAAAATGGAAGGCGAGCCTGGAACAGGCCGCCTGATCACAGTCCTTTCTTCCTCCTTCGAACCCGGGCCGATGCGCCCGGGTTTTTTGTTTGTGACTTGCAGGGCTTGGGGCGGAGCCTCTCCGTCCTTATTTCCTCTCCGGCGATGTCGGGTTGCGCCCATCCCCAACGTCCTTGGGATGACATTCAGGGAGAGGTTCATGCATCGCAACAAGATCGTTTCGCGCGAAGACTGGTTTCAGGCGCACAAGGCACATCTGGCGCGCGAGAAGGAACTGACGCGGTTTCGCGAGCGGATCGCCGCGGAACGGCGTGAACTGCCCTGGCTGAAGATCAGGAAAGACTATGTCTTCGAGACCGAACAAGGGCCAAACAGACTGACCGACCTGTTTGGCACTAACAGCCAGCTGATCGTCTATCACTTCATGTTCGGGCCGGGCTGCACCCATCATTGCGAGGGCTGCTCATTCCTTGCCGACCATATCGACGGCGCCAATCAGCATCTGCGGCATCACGACGTGTCGCTGGTCGTGGTTTCGCGCGCTCCACTGGCGGAACTTCTGCCTTACAAGCAGCGCATGGGCTGGAAGTTCGACTGGGTGTCGTCCTATGCCTCGGATTTCAACTTCGACATGCAGGTCTCCTTCACCGACAAGCAGATCGCCGCCGGCTGCACCACCTACAATTTCGAGACCCGTCCACGGACATCGAAGGAGCTTCCCGGCACCAGCGTCTTCTACAGGGACGAGACCGGCGACATCTTCCTCACCTTCATGTCGCGCGCCCGCGGCGGCGAGGCGCAGATCGGCGCCTACGACTATCTCGACATGACGCCGAAGGGCCGCAACGAGAACGGCCCCTATCACGGCCTGATGGATTGGGTGCGGCTGCACGATGAATATCAGGGCAAGCAGGCGGGGCAGGCGAGTTGCTGCGATTGAAGATCGTTCCCGTCGGCCAAAACATGCGCTAAGGCTGCCGCTGATCGTTTAACGGTACTGCCATGCGCTTCCCGGCCCTACTCTCCTGGCTCGCCTTCCCGGTCTATATCTGGCAAGGCCTCGGCGTGCGACGCCGCACCACGCGCATGCTGCCGGCGCAAGGGCCGGTCATGCACGAAATATCAGGCGCAGCACCGGCAATCTCGCTTCTGGTGCTGGGCGATTCCTCCGCCGCTTCGGTCGGCATCGGCAATTCGGAAGACGGGCTTGCCGCGCAACTCGCCGTGCTGATTTCACAAAGCACCGGCCGCGCCGTGCGCTGGCGGGCGGCCGGCTTCAATTCGGCAACGTCGGGCCAGATCCGCGACCATGTGCTGCCCAATCTGTCGGCCGATCCGTGGACGCATATCGTGCTGGCCATCGGCACCAACGACACCAAGAATTTTCACTCCGTGCCGCGCTTCAAGAAGGAGTTCGGTGGCCTGCTCTACGGCCTGCGCGCCAAATGGCCGGAAGCGCGCGTGGTGTGGTCGCCGGTGCTGGAGTTCACGCGGGCGCCAGCCATGCCGCCGCTGCTCGGAAAGATCCTTGAGATCCGCGCCACCGACATGAACCGGATGGGCGAACGCCTTTGCCTGGAGCGCGGCGCGGTGCCGGCGTCGCGCCTGCCGATCACCAATCCGGAAGCCGGCTTTGCCTCGGACGGCTTTCACGCCTCGGAAGCAGGCTACCGGGCCTGGGCCGAGCATCTGGTCGGCCCGGTGCTTGGCAATTGAGCAGCGACGACAAGTGCCGTCCTACGTCAAATGCCCGAGCACGGCCGCCAGTGAAATCGCGGCCATGGCGAGCAGTGCCAGCTTCCAGAAATCACCGCGTCGCTTGAGGCCTGGCCAGCCAAGCGGCTTGATCAGTTGAATGACCATGAAACCGACGATGACAAGGGCGAGGAATTTCGTCATGCCGCCTTTGACCAGCAACGCGCCCGGCTGTCAAAGCACGTCGTTCATTGCCTGAGAAAGAACGGACGCCGAGATCCCGAACCGGAATGCGGCGCCCTTTGACCGGCAAACGATCTACTTCAGCGGCTTGAGGCCGGCCTCGATCGAAGCGCGCTTCGGTTCGAGGAATGGCGGCAGGGCGAGGCTTTCCCCCAGCGTCTCCAGCGGCTCGTCGGCGGTGAACCCCGGCCCATCGGTTGCGATCTCGAACAGGATGCCGTTCGGCTCGCGGAAGTAGAGCGAACGGAAATAATAGCGCTCGACCTCGCCGCTCGACGGCAGCCGGAACTCGGCCAGCCGCGCCGTCCATTGATGCAGCGTTTCCTGGTCCGGCGCCCTGAAGGCAACATGGTGAACCGCACCGGCACCTTGCCGTGCCGGCGCCAGTCCCGGCTGCACCAGGACATGCAGCTCCGCCGCCGGCCCGCCCTCGCCCATTTCGAAGACGTGAACCTGGCCCTCCGGCGAGGCATAGTCGCGCGCCTTGCGCATGTTCATCACCGTGGTCACCACCGCCTCGGTGTTGGTGATGTCGGGAACGCTGATGACGATCGGCCCGAGCCCGCGGATCTGGTGCTCGGCCGGTACGGGGCTTTGCGCCCAGGGATGGCTGCCGCCCTTGCCGCCATCGCTGACCAGGCGCAGACGCTGGCCCTCGGGATCTTCGAAGTCCAGTGACGCATAACCGCCGATGTCGCCGATCTCTCCTGTTGCCAGGCCTTCGTCGGTCAAGTGTTGCTTCCACCAGGCAAGGCTCTCCTGGCTGCCGACCCTGAGGCTGGTCCGCACGATGCTGTGCGTGCCGCGCCGCTCGCGGCCGACCGGCCAGTCGAAGAAGGTAAGGTCGGTGCCCGGTGTCGCTTCGCCGTCGGCATAGAAGAGGTGGTAGGCCGAGGTGTCGTCCTGGTTTACGGTCTTCTTGACCAGCCGCAGACCCAGCACCTTCGTATAAAAATGAAGATTGCCAGGCGCATTGGCGGTGATGGCGGTCAGATGGTGGATACCTGTCAGTTGCAAGCTCATCGTCGTCTCCCTGCTGTTGGGGAACAATTTTCTCCCTCCATATCAGAACTGCGGCCACCCCGCTGAAGGCCTCGTATTCCGACAGTCCGTCGCCGGAAACTGAACAGCAGCGCCCAGAGCACGTCCTCGCTATGAACAATCGGAAGTCGCGAACCTGCCTTCGGCACCGTTCTATGCGGCGAAAAGCGATGCCTTGCCTGCGGCGCGCGCACTGGTCGCAACTATCGTCTCGCGCCTGACATCCTCCTGACAGACTGCTGTCAGGAGGGGTATGCGATAGTACCTCCATACAGAGAGAGGAGACTGGCCATGAACGGTTACACCATTCTGCGCGGCATGCAGCACTATGTCGGCAAGATCCGCACGATGCGCAACGAGATCCGCACCCAGCGGTTCATGAACTCGCTGCCGGCGGATATTCGCAAGGATATCGGCTGGCCGGACATGTATGCGGACCGTGGCCCTCGCGGCAATTGAAGCCAATTTTTCGACCCGGCGATTGGATGTGGGCGCGTCAACGCCCAGATAACAGGTCCGGTGCGTGAGGATGGGAGCGAGCTTGTGCCCGAACAGAAGACGATCGGTTTCCTTTTCATCGAAGGTTTTGCCGACTGGGAGTATGGGCTGCTGGCCGCCTCGGCGGTCGAATGGTTCGGTGCCCGTGCCGTGTCGCTGACGCCTGATGGCAACCCAGTGACCGGGATCAGCGGCTTTCGGCTGACGCCCGATCGATCGGCCGGGGCGGATGAGAATGATGATCTCGACGCCATCGCCGTCATCGGCTCCGATGAGTGGGCCGGCAAGGCACCGCCCGATGTTGCCGATCTGCTCAATGCTGTTGCATCGCGCGGCGGCGTGGTCGGCGGTATCTGCGCGGGAACGCTGGCGCTGGCCCGCGCTGGCCTGTTCGAGAACGCCAGACACACCAGCAATGGCCGCGACTGGATCAATGGTCATGAGGCCGGCTATGCCGGCGACAGCCTCTATCAGGATGTGCCGCATGCCGTGGCCGACGGCAAAATTGTTTCCTCGCCCGGTTCGGCACCAGGCACCTTCGCACTCGCCTTTCTGAAGACGCTCTACCCCGAAAGAGGCAGCGATCTCGTGCAGATGCGAACGCTGTTCGCCAAGGAGTATGCTGAAGCCTCCTGACAGTATGCTGTCAGGAGGCGCGTGCAATGGTGCGAACCTCAGACACCCGTGCATCGGCGGTCGAAAGGACGATCGATGAAGAGTTGGAACGACAGACTGAACACACCAGGCATCAACGGCGTCAAGCCGACGCCGCGCACGATGACCGATGTCGTCGAGGGCCAGCCGATGTTGGTGCCGACGGCGCGCCAGGTCGATGATTTCATCCGCTCGATTCCCGAAGGCGTCGAGATGGATGTGCGTGCGCTGCGGACAGCACTTGCCGTCGAGCATGGCGCCGAAGTGACATGCCCGGTCACCATAGGCTATCATTTGCGCACTGTTGCCGAAGCCGCCAACGAGGATCTCCAGCGCGGCATGACGCTGAGTGACGTGGCACCGTTCTGGCGCGTGCTCGATGCGAAAACGCCGACGACGAAGAAACTGTCCTTCGGCGCGGAGTTCGTCGCCGCGCAGCGCAAGCGCGAAGGGCTGAAACCATGAGGCATGCCGCCCAAAAGTGTTCTGCGGTTTTGGGATAGCGGCATGTGCGAAAACACCATGCATGCCGCCCAACGGTGGACCGGTTGGGGGCGACATGCATAGAGACAACGCCGAGGGACCATACGATGCGCCGCGCCGACAGGCTCTTCCAGATCGTGCAGCATCTGCGCGGTGGCCGACTGGTCACCGCCCAGAAGCTCGGCACGTGGCTCGAGGTTTCCGAGCGAACCATCTATCGCGACATTGCCGATCTGCAGTCGACCGGGGTGCCGATCGACGGCGAGGCCGGCGTTGGCTACATGATGAGGGAGGGGTTCGACCTTCCGCCGCTGATGTTCACGCGTGACGAAATCGTCGCGCTGGTCGCCGGCGCCCGCATGGTGCGTGCCTTTGGCGGTGCCGCCATGGCGCGCGCCGCCGACGAAGCGCTGGTCAAGATCGGCGCCGTCCTGCCCGACGCCGAAAAGGACCGCATTGCCCGCACCGAGATCCACACGCCGATGTGGGCGGTCAGCGACGCTGCCCGCGAGGCCATCGACCTGATCGAGCGCGCGGTCGAAAAGCGCCAGGTGCTGACCATCGACTATTCCGACGAGGCCGGCCGCGGCACCGCCCGCGATATCCGCCCGCTCGGCCTGTGGTTCTGGGGCAAGGTGTGGACGCTGGTCGCCTGGTGCGAGATGCGCGACGATTTCCGCGCCTTCCGCATCGATCGCATCGCCTCGGTGGTCATCGCCGGCCGCATCTTCAAGCCGGAGCGCGGCAAGCAGCTTGCCGACTTCTACCGCGCGGTGGAGCGCAGCGAGGATTATGGCATGGCGCCGGATCGCGCCGCGCGCAGCTGAACTGTTGACCCAATAAAAAAGCCCGCTCGAAGCGGGCTTTTTTCTTGGAATATCAGACAACCTTACTCGTCGTCGTCATTGTCCGTGTTCTTCGACTTCAAGGCCGAGAGCTTGGCGAACACGGCGTTGGCGTCGAGTTCGGCGTCCTCGTCCTTCGGCTTCTCGGGAGCCGGCACCAGCCGCTCGGTCAAGGCCGCCGGCAGCAGCGTGTCGCCGACCGGCTGCGCCTGTTCGCGGCCGCGCGAGGCGCGATTGACTTCCATGTCGAGGTCGATCTGCGAAGCGAGGCCCAACGTGACCGGATCCATCGGCTGCAGATTGGCCGAATTCCAGTGCTTGCGCTCACGGATCTGTTCGATCGTCGACTTGGTGGTGCCGACGAGACGCGAGATCTGCGCGTCCTTGAGCTCGGGGTGGTTGCGCACCAGCCACAGAATCGCGTTCGGCCGGTCCTGGCGCTTCGACAGCGGCGTGTAGCGCGGACCCTTGCGCTTGGATTCGGGCACCCGCACCTTGGGGTCCGAAAGCTTCAGGCGCTGGTTCGGGTCCTTCTCGGCACGGGCGATCTCGTCGCGGGTCAGCTGTCCGGTCATGATCGGGTCCATGCCCTTGATGCCTTGCGCCGCTTCGCCATCGGCGATTGCCTTGACCTCGAGCGGGTGCAGTCCGCAGAACTGCGCGATCTGCTCGAAGGAAAGTGCGGTATTGTCGACCAGCCAGACAGCGGTCGCCTTGGGCATCAGCAGCGTATTGGCCATTTTTACAAATCCTTCTCGTTCGCCCGCGTTCCCGCGCGGGCGGTGGTTTAGAGCCACCAAAATGGGAAATTCGCGGTCTGTATAACCGCTCTCGGGTCGTTTCGCAACGTTTTTGGAGCAAAGACCGCACCGCGTGCGCTGCGCGCTCCCAAGACCGCCAGATCGCCCGGAGCGCGGCCGCCCCCTGTTCGATGGACGGCACAAAAATCGCGCGTCGGCTTTCCGGCCTGTCGGTTATCGGCCCGACAGCTCCACCTTATCCCGGTTCGAATGTCTCGAAACGGTGGCGGCCCAGTTGTCATCCAGGTTCAGTAGAATGGCGAATATGGCTCCAGCTCCGCTCGCGTGAAGATGGAAATGGGGTGGTCAATTCGCGCGACAACGCCCGCCCCCAAATTGATGCCCGTCCCGTCGCAAACACTAAAGACTTTCGACCGCGTTCCGATCAGCACATGGACCGGTTTTCCTGCCTGGACGGGGTATGTACTGTTGTGAATGAAAAGGACCCCGCTCGCTTGTAGCGTGTCGTGCGCATTGCCGTTGCTGCTCGAAATTTCGACGTAGTCGCGACCTGCGAATGAATTGTTCGTCCAGATGCCGACAACTCCTTCCACCGAGAGCCAACCATTCGCCCAGCCGTCCGCATCGCGCGGATAGTATTGTCTGAACAGGCGATAGGTCACGCGATCCGATAGCCAGAAAACCGTTACGTAGCCGTCCATGTCCGGCACATAGGTGAACCAGATGCCGGTCTCGCTCGTTGCGCGCAGGCCATCCGAATCGTATGGATCCAGATTGTTGGCACTGACGAAATCCATTGAGAGCGGTACCGGATCGGTCACGGCATGATCGTAGAGTTGGGTGAGCGTCCACCGCCCATTATAGTTGAACCACTTGTCGAAGTAGGTTCCTCGATCGACCGTGTTCAGGTCAATCCTCTGCAATTCCCCCCGTTCGACCGGACCAAAAGGAACGGGCCCCAGGTCCGGTATGTCGAGGCGTGGTATCATAACCGTGCTGGTCGCCGGTCGTTGCGACAATCTGCCTAGATCGAGCAAGGATCCTGTTTTGCCAACCGCCGATCGCACGTTCCGCGCAATCAGGTCCGCCCGACAGTCTCGCCAATAGTGCCCAGACCGGACCTTTTCGAACGCGACCATCTCTTCGATCAGATGGTCGACATCTTTGGCGGAACGTCGTGTCTTGGAAAGGAAGGCGTTCTGCTTGCCAAGCAATTTCTCTCGCGCCTTGGCCTCGCCTTCCAGGAGGTCCGTGTCGAATGGCAGTTTACATCCCTGTGTTGGGACAAAACCGCTTTCATGCTTCGTGTGGAAATCGACCTTTGACTTGACCATGCGACCTCCAGCAGTTTCTTGTCATGGTGACGGTGCGCTTCTTGCTGCTCGCCACCTGTCGCCGTCAGAACTTCACGGCAAGATCGACCTTGGCGCCCTGATCGACACCGCCGCCGCCGAACTGGCCGGTGTAGGACAGGCCGAGCTTAGCGTTGGAAGCGAGGTTGAAGTCGAGCCCAGCCTCGATGACGGCCGCATCCCTGGCGATCGGCACCCCGGCGATGGTGAAGGCGTCGCCGCCAGCGAAGGCGAAGGTCGAGGTCGGCGTGACGTCGCCGAAGGCATGACGCCAGCCGAGCATGCCGCGCGCGGTGACGTTCATGCCGCCAAACGCGAAGTCCGAGGAACCGCGCAGGCCGAGCGTGGTGAAGGTCGCATCGGTGGACGTACCGGCGCTGGTCAGTGCCGCATCGCCACCGTCTTCGGTGAAGCCGTCGGTATGGACGCTGACATAGGCCAGGTTGGCGAACGGTTCGAACTTGAATTGTCCGGCATCGGCCTTGTAGGCGAGTTCGCCAAAGACTTGCGCGGTGCCGGCATCGTAGTCGGCCGACAACCCATCCGTGAAGCCGTTGAAAGCAACCGAGCGGTTGGTCGAAAGGCTGCTCCAGCTGTAAGCAGCGCCGGTGCGGAAAGCGATGGCGCCCCAATTGGTGCCACCATAGAGACCGAGATGATAGCTGTCGCTCTTGCCCGAAGAATTGCGATCGTCGGCATCGAAGCTCGAATGGCTGTAGCCGCCGAGCAAACCGACACGCCAGCCGCCCACCAGCGTGTCGGCGCCCGCCAGCAGGCCCCCCGTCGAACGATCGAAGGCAGCGGCGTTGCCCTCGCTGTCGGTATTGCCCCAGGACCCGAAAGCCTGGCCCCAGACGGCAAAGCGGTCAGTATCGGCGGCAACCATTTCAGGGCCACCATCGCCATAGGCCATGACCGGCAATGCGGCCGCGCCAACATCGCCGAAGGCGGCGCGGATACGAGAAGTGGCCGCATCGCGCACGAAGCGGCTGTCCTCGAGCAGCATGCCCTTGGCCGAGGCGTGGACTTCGCCCGAAAGCTGGTCGAAGGCAGCGCGTGCCTCGGCATCGGTGGCCAACCCGGCGACGGCGCCGAACACAGCCCCACCGGTCAGGCTGTCCAGACCTTCGCCGGTGGCGATCTGGTTCGGCGTCAACCCGGCGTCAGTGAAGGCGCGAACCTTGGTTACATCGAGATAGGCATTGTAGGCGTCGTAGGTGTCCGTCACGGACAGGAAGGCGGTGCTGGTGACACCGGTCAACGCCTGGAATGTCGTCCCGCCAAGCCCGCTGCCGGCGGACACCACCATGTAGGTGCCGACGGCGAGGCCCTGAGCCGTTACCGCCAGCGTCGCGCCGGACAGATCGGCCGTTCCTTCGACTGCGAACCGGTCGGATGCACCCGTGCCATTGATATCGACGGCCAGCACCGAGCCGGCCGCGAACGTCGCATCGCCGGCAAACTGGTTGGTGACATCGCCGGCAATGCCATTGGCCATGGTCAGCCTGCCATTGTTGGTGAAGTTCGACAACGCCTTGAATGTCGTCGTCACCGGGCTATTATAACCGACGGCGGCGGTGACAATGTCCTTGCCAGCATCATTGGTCAGTGTGCCGCCACCAAACTCATTGATGCCGGCGGTGTTCCAGGTTGCGTTATTGGCGACAATATTGGCGGCGGTGCCGAGCTTGACGGTGCCAAGCAGCCCGCCATTGTTGGTGAAGGTCACCGGCCCACCCGAGGTCTCTACCGCCACAAGGCTAGCTATCTCCGAGCTGTTGCGCACCAGACCGCTGGTGGTGATGGAGATCGCCTGGCCCGCGGACGACACCGCCTTGATCGCCGCGTCGCCGCCTTCAACCGTGCCTGTCGCCGTGATGGTGGTGGCACCGGCGCCGTTGTTTTCGACCTGGATGCCGGTGAGGCCGCCACCGGCTCCGGCGGCGTCGACTATGACGCCGCCTGTCGTTGTGGTACCGGTTCTTGCCAGGATGCCGGCACCGGATGCACCGGTCACCGTACCTTTCGCCGTAACCTTGGTGGCGCCGGTGCCGAAGTTGAAGGCAACGAGGCCCGTGTTGGCGCCGCTGACGGCCTTGGCGTCAATCGTCAGGTTCTTTCCTGAGGTCCGGGCATAGATGCCGGGACCGGTGGTCCCGGTCACCGCGCCTTTTGCCGTGACTTGGGTGTCGCCTGTGCCCGCATTGTAGGTGTAGATTCCATAGTCGCTGCCGCTGGCCGCCGCCGCGTCGACCGTCAGGTCGGTGGCGTTGGCGTTTGCCGCAACGCTGGCAATCGTGCCGTCTGGATTGAGCGTGATGGTGCCGTTGACGGCTACGATGCCTGTGTAGCCGGTTCCCGCTACGTCGCCCTTGGCGGTAACGCTGGTCACGCCGCTGCCCCTGTTCTCGGCATAAACGCCGTAGGTGGCGCCATTAACCGCCATGGCGTCGACCGTCAGGCCGCCCATCGCCGTGGCAGCGTTGAAGGCGTAGATGCCGGTATCGCTTATCCCGGTAACCGCTGCCTTCGCCGTGACGCTGGTGGCGCCTGTGCCATTGTTCTTGGCCTCGATCCCGAAGTAGCCGCTGACCGTGCCTTCGGCGAGGATAGTCAGGCCCTTCGCCGTAGTGCCGTTGACGGCATAAATGCCGTCGCCGTCTGTTCCAGTTACCGCCTTTGTCGCCGTGACGCTGGTGGTGCCAGTGCCGTCGTTTGAGGCATTGATGCCGAAGACGCCGCCGCTGACGGTGCCTTCGGCGCGAACCGTCAGGTCTGTCGCCGTGCTGCCGCTGTAGGCATTAATGCCGGTATTGCTCCCGGTCAC
>NZ_RZQT01000115.1:0-5976 GCF_003998485.1 Mesorhizobium sp. M7A.F.Ca.CA.001.04.2.1 | reverse complement strand
TTAATGCTGGTATTGCTCCCGGTCACTGCGGCCTTCGCCGTGACGCTGGTGGCGCCAGTGCCGAGGTTCTGGGCAACAATGCCGGTGCCACCGCTGACTGTGCCTTCGGCGATGACAGTCAGGTCTTTGCCGACATGGGCGATCGGGCCAGAAAAGGTCGGCGTGCCGTTCAGAACCGTGTTGACGACATCGAGCTGTTGCCCGCCATTGATCGCATAGATGCCGTATCCGCTGCTGCTGGCGGTGACATCGCCAGTGGCGGTGACGCTGAGATCTGCCGTCAGGCCCTGATTGATGGCGTAGATGCCGACGGCCGCGCCGCTCACGTTTCCAGCGGTGACGGTAGCAGCAGAACCTTGCGAGTAGACGACGACACCATAACCGCTGGCATCTGTCGACTGGATGTCGCCGGTGGCGTTGACGGTGGTTGCGCCGTCGCCGGTGTTGATGGCAGCAACGCCGATCAGGGCGCCGGTTATGGCACCGCCGGTGTCGATGGTCACCGAGCCGCCCGGATTGGGTCCGTAGTAGGGAGGCGCCACCTGTGGAACCAGCGACACGACGCCAAGGCCGATGCCCGTCGTCGAGCTTAGCGCCGAAGAATTGGCATCGGTGTAGCTGACCGCGCCGCTGCCCAGTATGCCAAGCGCGAAGGGATCGCTGGTGGTGACGCTGAATCCCGGATCCGTGGTGACCGAAGGATTGGCCGGGGCAAGGGCAAGGGCGATGAAGTCGCCGAGATCGAGCGGCAAACCGATTCCGGACGGCACGATCTGGCCGGTCGTGTTGGCACCGGAGCAGACATAGTTAGGTGATACCGTCAGCGTGCAGGCGGCCTCGGCGCTTTGGCCAAAGCCGAGCAGCGTCGCCCCGACCATCGCCGTGCCGACCAGCAAGCGGTTGCGGTAGCGACGATTGCTATTGTTGAGATTCATGTACTGCCCCTGCCCCGATCCCGACAGATCGCCCTCGGCGGGAGCCGAAGCGATCGTCGGTGTTTCCTGCCAATGGCTGATCGAATGCGGCCTGCTTTCCTAGTCGTCATATGACGACGGTCCGCCGCTTTGTGCCGCCAATGACCGCTTGCGGAAGCCGGACTGTTACATCGGGGATACACATTCCCTTCGGCTAATTTACCGACGAGCGGGGCGGCAAGCCGCACGAAAACCTCGGGCCGAGCTGCCTTTGCACAGCCGGCCATGTTGGCCCGGCGCGACATGCCGGCAGCAGCAAAGAGCCGGCTTTCGAGATTGATCTCAGGGATCAGGTTGTCGGCACCGAAGGTCCGCCTCTAGACAGCGCCAACTGGCCGATCCGACCATGACAGCGGTCTCGCCACGAAGTGCAGAAGGCACGATTAATCGACGAGTTGATTTGGCTTGCCACCATCCATCTTGCTTTTGTGGATCCGCTCCAGAATTGCGCGGGCAGCCTCGGCTCGTTCCTTCGGCCGCCCGGTCAGATGCTGGCCTCCCAGTGAAGCCGGCATCTCCATCTCGCAATCCCAGACCGTCCATGCGTTGGTCGGGTCGAGTATGCAAACGTACCTCTGGCGCCTTTTTTGATCGGTCAACTCAGGTGCTCCCGACATCGGGGCGGAGGATAGGATTTGGCCGGAACCAGTGCATGAACGCTCCACACGCTACGGCTTGACCGGTTTGGTTTCTTTCTTCGGCTGTACGGCCATCGACGGCCCCTCCGGCGGCGGTCCGGCATCGGCTGGGTTCGGCTGTTCGGCCACCGGCGTGTCGGGCGCTTGCGGGCCACCTGATGTCAGGTTGACGGACACGCCATAGATCTTCCACTGCCGGTCGGTTGGCTCGAACATAAGCTCGAAATTGACCTGCAAGGGTACCGACGGGAAGAAGCCCGCCATGTGCAGCATGCCGTTCGGCTCGATCTGCGGCAAAAGGGTCAGTTGCGGCTCGAGCACCGCGACGGCGCCGAAGTCGAGTGCCTGCTTGCGCTGGTTAGCGAAGATGTCGCCGAGCTGTGCGGCACTGTTGGCCTGGAAATTCGGCGAGCCGAGATCGCGCAGCACCGTGTAATTGCCGGTCTTGTTGGCCTGGTCGAGCGCCAAAAGCGCACCGCGGATCAGGATCAGCACCCCATTGCGGTCGATACCGGCAGGCCGCGCCGCCTTTTGCCCCACCCGTTTTTCCTTGGCTTGCGCATGCCCGGGCTGCGCAGGCACCGCAACGGCCATCAGCGTGATGGCCACCAATGCGGCAAAAAAACCGCGGGCGCCCGAAGTCCGCCAACCGGGCGCCCGCCACTGCCACGGCACGGAATGCTGAAGCCCCAAACCCCGCATCATCCCGGCCGCGTCAGTTCAGTGTCCATGAGGCTCCGACGCTGACGCCGACATCGCCACGGCCGGTGGTTGCCGACACGGCAGCGTTCATGCGGAACTCCTCGCTGGTGTTGTAGCCAAGGCCGAGCGCCAGCCCCGATTGCCCTTTGAAATGACCGAAGCCACCAGCCAGCGACAGCTTGCCGGGCCTGTCGTCGTAGCGCAGCCCCGCGGTAGCCAGCGCCAGCGCGGTGCCGGCACGCGCTTCCGTGCGGGTTTCGCTGATCTCGCCGCCAAGGTTCTGGAAGCCGGACTCCAACGCGCCGACGCGCCCGTCGAGAGCCGCGATGTTGCTGGTGTTGTCGATCACCCTCGTATGGAGATCAAGGAGTTGAGTCGTATGGGTAGCGATCGCATTGGTGTTGCTGGCGATGCGATCCTCGTGGTCGGCAAGCTCGGTCGTGTGGCCACCCACGGTCGTGTTCAAAGCGTTGATGTTATTCGTATTGCTGGCGATGCGAATTTCATGATCGGCAACCTTTTCCGGCAGGTCTTCGAGCGCGGCCACATCGAATGTCGACGCCGCCAGATTGCCTGCAGCATCCGTCGTCACCAAGAAGACCGGATCGACCGGGTTTAGGTCTTGCGCCGCCTTGCTCGCGTCCGAAGTGACGCCCGCCAGCGTATAGGTGTTATTAACGTTGCCGACCTTCACCTGATTGTCGCGGGTGGTCTCCACGCCATGACCGATAGCCATTGATCCCGTGTAATTGGCCTTGGATTGAGCCCCGAGTGTTGTCGCAAAAGCGGCGTTGGCCTCCGCCAGGTGACCAAGCGCCGTTGCCTCATTTTGATCGTTGGCTACGGCGCCGGCCTTCGCGCCCGTGCCGATCGCAGTTGTGCCGGAACTGTTGAAATCAGTTGTTTCATCGAGATCGCCTGCTTTGGCAAACGCCCCCATTGCCGTATTCTGCCCGCCCGTGCCGCTATTGGATCTGTAACCCAAGGCGCTGCTTTCCACTCCATCCGCCCGAGCGTGGGAGCCTATTGCTGTTGCATATGCCGAATATGTAAAAGCGTCATACGATGCGTCCGGCCCGTCACCACAAGCGAGACTTGTGACATTTCCACCGTCATCGCCGCCGGCACATTCGCCTGCCCGCGCATTTCCCGAGGCAAGCGCGAAAACAGCCAAGCCCATCAACCCGGCCAAGGTCAGGATCGACATGCCGGGTGCATCACGACGGCTGACGTCCCTCTCGGAAGGTCGACAAGCTCGTTCGCAAAAGCATGACGCCATGTTTTCCGACCTACCCCCCACCGACCTGATCATTCTCGCCATCGCGTTCCCACCTCGATCGAACTGCCAGTGCGACCGAGATTGCAGGTAGGACACAATCCGAACAGTCGTCATATGACGACTGTTCGTCGCTTTGTGGGGCCGCTACCACCTTAACGCGACGGCGGTAGCCGGCAGGTGACACATTGCCGATTACTAATATTAAGAGACCTTGGCTTGAACTCCGGCATTACTTTGCTAGCCGTGACCATAACTTGATAGATATTTTTTGTATGTTAGGCTCCTTGAGCATGGTCCTTTGAAAGCTGGACACCAATGGCTGACGTGAGCATCGAAGCGGTCTCCGCAGTGGTCGGCAAGGTCTATGAGGCCGCTTACGATCAGGAGCGCTGGTTCGATGCGGTGACCGGCCTGCGCGATCTGTTCGGCGGCTCGCGCTCCTGCATCGTGCGACTCGATCCCAAGACGAGCAACGCGGTCTCGACAGTCTATGATCCCGAGTTCTCGTCTGCCGAGGTAACCGCCGCCCACATGCGTGATCCCATCAGCCAGGTCGCCGCAGCCTTGCCTGTAGGCTGCGTCTATGATCGCACGCGGATAATGAAAGGGGGAGCCGGCTTCCGCCGTCGCGAGCTCTGGCAAGACTGGTATATGCCGCGCGATATGTATCATGGCCTCGCCTGCAATCTCCTGGCTTCCAATGGCTCCTATTGGTTTCTGGATATCCATCGCAGTTCCCGGCAGAATGCATTCGAGGTCAGGGATGTCGAACTGTTGCGGAAGATCGTCCCGCATGTACTGCGCGCCGGGCAGATCGGTCGCCAGTTGGAGAACACGTCAGCACTGGCATCTGCTTTTTCTCACCTGCCTTTCGGTGTCTTCCTGGTCAACAGTCACCAGCGGATCGCACAGATGAACGAGGCAGCCGAAGCGATGCTGGCGCGGCCGGACAGTCCGCTGAAGCTGAGCGACGGGGCCATAATAATCTGCAATGCGGGGGATACGCAGGAGCTGCAACGGCTTGTCGCCGACGCTTGCTCGCTGCGCGACGCCGCCACGCCCGGCACAGGCGGGACGCTGCTGGTGCCGTCCGATCGGCAGCAATCCGGCCTGGCGCGGCTGGTGCTGTCCGTGGCGCCCTTCGTCGACGCCCGCGCCTATGGTCTGGCATCCGAACGCTGCGCGGTAATCATGGTGACGGAGGTCGCCCGACGCATCCCCGACGGCTTCGAGACGCATGTCCGTGAGCTGTTCGACCTGACGCCGGCCGAAGCGCGGCTTGCAACGGCATTGGCGTCCGGCCGGTCGCTGAAGGAAGCCGCCGACACTTCCAACATCACGGTAAAAACCGGCCGCACCTATCTCGAACGGATATTCTCCAAGACCCGCACCCGCCAGCAAAGCGAACTGGTGGCGCTGCTCAAGAGCACTGAACCGCTCAGCGGGCGCAGATGATATTCACACCCTTCAAATTGCTGTGGAACTCCAGTGTCGTATGCAAAGCATCCGTGAGCGGTCAATGTCCAATGTGAGCATCGAAGCGGTCTCCGCGGTGGTCGGCAAGGTCTATGAGGCCGCTTACGATCAGGAGCGCTGGTTCGATGCGGTAACTGGCCTGCGCGATCTGTTCGGCGGCTCGCGCTCCTGCATCGTGCGCATCAGCCCACACACATTCGATGCGGTTGCATCCGATTTCGATCCGGAGTTCACCTCGCAAAAGGGCATCGAAGCCCTGCTGCGCGATCCGCTGGCGGCGGCATCGGCCGCCTTGCCTCTCGGAGAGGTCAGTCGGTGGCCCCTGACGGAGGAGGTGGCGGCGTTCCGCCGCCGCGAACTCTGGCAGGACTGGCTGCGGCCGCGCGATATGTATCACGGCCTCGTCTCCAACCTGCTCTCGTCGAACGACTCGCACTGGATGCTTAGCATCGATCGCGGTCCAGGCCAGGAAACCTTCGGCGCCGACGACATCGACCTGTTGCGCAAGATCGTGCCGCACATGCGGCGCGCCGGGCAGATCGGCCAGCAGCTGGAGAAAACGTCGGCGCTGGCGTCGGCGTTTTCGCATCTGCCGTTCGGCGTGTTTCTGATCAACGGCCATCAGCAGATCGCACAGAGGAACGCGGCCGCCGAAGCGATGCTGTCACGGCCCGACAGTCCGTTGCGATTGAGGGATGGCACAATCGCAGCCGCCAGTGCCGAGGATACGCAGGAGCTGGAGCGGCTCGTTGCCGACGCCTGCTCGCTGCATGACGGGGTCATGCCCGGCGTCGGCGGTACACTGCTGGTGCCGTCCGATCGCCGGCAATCCGACCTGGCGCGATTGGTGCTGTCGGTGGCCCCGTTCGTCGATGCCCGCGCCTATGGTCTGGCATCCGAACGCTGC
>NZ_RZQT01000114.1:0-18870 GCF_003998485.1 Mesorhizobium sp. M7A.F.Ca.CA.001.04.2.1 | reverse complement strand
ACGCCCAGAACGAGGTCTATGTCGACATGATCAAGGCAGGCATCGTCGATCCGGCGAAAGTGGTGCGCACCGCACTCCAGGATGCCGGTTCGATCGCAGCCCTTCTGATCACCGCCGAAGCGATGATTACCGACATTCCGGCCAAGGATGCAGCACCTGCGGGTGGCGGCGGTGGCGGCATGGGCGGCTACTAAAACCCAGGACTTGTCCGATCTGTCGGAGATGTGAATGGCGGCCCCGATCGGGGCCGCTACGATTCTCAAGATGATCATCGCAAAGTTACGCAGTCGCCCGGCTCAGTCCCGGGAGGCAATCATGATCTTGCGGCTTTCGAAGGGGACGCAATCCACGCTAGACTGTCCAGGCGGCCGTCTGGTTGCGGAGCTCGCCGGACTTTGGCAAGCGATCGGACGAACCGCCATCCCCGACACGGAGACACGTTCATGTTTGCGGCCAAGGCCATCGACACCTCAGACAAGCCCACGTTCTACCGCGACCTCGCCACCCAATTGAAGGCGCTGCTCGAGGGTGAGCGCGATTCGATCGCCAACGCCGCCAACACCGCAGCACTCATCTTCCAGATGGTGCCGGACCTCAACTGGGCCGGTTTCTATTTCCTGCAGTCGGACGAGGAAATGGTGCTCGGGCCGTTCCAGGGCAAGCCGGCCTGTGTGCGCATCGCCGTCGGCAAGGGCGTGTGCGGAACGGCGGTCGAACTCGGCACGTCGATGCTGATCAAGGACGTGCATGATTTTCCCGGCCACATCGCCTGCGATGCCGATTCGCGCTCGGAACTGGTGGTGCTGCTCGAGGACGATGAAGGCGTCTTCGGCGTGCTCGATCTCGACAGCCCGCTGCCCGGCCGCTTCGACAAGGCAGACCAGGCCGGCATCGAGACGCTGGCGGCGATCTATGCCGCGGCGAGTTCGTTCGAGGACTGATCAGCCTACGAACTTCACCAGCATCAGGCTGAAGCAGCCGATGAACAGGAAGGCCGAGAAGGCGAGCGCCAGCGGGCGCAGGCCGCGCGAGCGCAGCTGAGAGATGTCGGCTTGCAGGCCCATGGCGGCCAGGCCCATGGTCAGCATGATGGTGGTGGCGAGCGCCATTGCCGATTTCACCTCGGTGGGCACCGTGACCAAGCTGTTCAACGCCACGACAGCGACGAAGGCGGCGACGAACCACGGCATGGGCGGCCGCGCCGCCACCTCACTGCTGCTCCTGCCGCGCGCCATCAGGCCGAGCGCGACGACCATCGGCGCCAGCATGGCAACGCGGGTCAGCTTGGCGACGGTGGCGATCTCGCCGGACTGGGTGCCGTTCTGAAAGCCGGCGCCGATGACTTGCGCCACCTCGTGGATCGAGGCGCCGGCCCACAGGCCGAAAGCGTGCTGGTCGAGGCCGAGCATGGGCGCCATGAGCGGGAAGCCGAGCATGGCGACGGTGCCGAACAAGGTGATCGAGGCGACGGCGTAGGTGACGTCCTCGTCGCGCGCATCGGTGACGATGTTGGTGGCGACGATGGCCGAAGCGCCGCAGATCGAGGTGCCGGCGGCGATCAACTGCGCCAGCTTGGCGTCGACGCCGATCAGCCGGCCAAGCGTGATGGTGAAAACGAAGGTAGCGCCAAGCGTCGCCGCGACAATGCCGACGCCGCCAGCGCCGATCGAGACCACCTGGCCGAGCGTCAGCTGGAAGCCGAGCAGCACGATGGCGAAGCGCAACAGGCGCTTTTGCGAGAATGCGATACCGGCTTTGGCGTGCACGGGCGTGCCGAGCACGTTGGAGTAGATCATGCCGGCGACGACGGCGAGGATCATTGGACTGAACAGCGCGAAGCCGGAAACATTGCGCGCCGAGAAGGCGACGGCAGTGATCATCGTGACCAGCACGATGCCGGGGACGATGCCATTCCAGCTAAGGGATTTTCGCCCTTGCGCGACATCGGCAGGAAACGCGCTTTTTGGAATATCGTTCGCGAAGTGGGAAACGGAAGACAATGCAATGCTCCAGGCGAGTATGCCGGGAGAATACCATTCCTAAACCAATCTTTCCAACGAATTATTTTCGTTAGAATGATCGATTTTTACGAACGATCCACGGACGCTGCCGCGCAGACGTCGCTTTCTGGGCGACCTGGATTAAAGCTGCGCCTCGATCGCGGCCTTGTCGATTACCGACCAGACGTTCCTGATCCGGTCGTCGAGGAATTCATAGAAGACGTTCTCGCTGAAGGACACCTTCCTGCCGTTTATAGGGAGCCCGAAGAAGGTTCCCTTCGGCGTGCAGTTGAACTGAAGCCGGCTGGCTAGGAACGGCGGTTCGGCGATCAGCAACTGGATATCGAAATAGAGGTCTGGGATTTCCCGAAAATCGCGCTCCAGCATGTCCTGGTAACCCGACAGTCCGACGCGGTCACCATTGTAGTGCACCTCGTCATGAACGAAGCGATGCAGCTTCTGCCAGTCCTGATTGTTGAGGCAGGCGATGTAGCCTCGATAGAGGTCGGTCACGGTCACGGCGATGGCTCCGGTGCTGATGCCCGCCATATTGCGACAGGGCTGAAGGCCAGGACGTACAATAAAAGCAACACATAGCGGGCCGTAGTCCTGTTGCCAGTGCCCAAGTTCAGGGAACAATTCCGAATTCGTGTCCGCTCATCACCTGGTCCAATGCACGCTGATCAACGTGCTCGCTGTCAACCGAGGCCTCAAGTTGGGTCAACGGTGCTTGCAGCGTCCAGGTGACACCGTGGCTATCATGCTCGAGAACACCGGTGCCGCTCACCGCGGCTGGAGCGACGCGCCGCAGCACCACGCTGCCGAAACCACCATGGCCGATCGTCTGTACTTCAGGACCATCTCTCTCTTTCCAGATCAGCTGGAACTGTTTCTGGCCGACCAGTCCGGTTACCTTCCATTGCACCGTTATCGTTCCCTCTGCGGCCGAAAGGACGCCGTATTTAGCGGAATTGGTCGCGAGTTCATGAAACGCTATGCCGAGGTACTGGACGGCATTGGGGCTCAGCGTCAGGGAAGGGCCCGACATTGAGATCCGCTCCTCGTTGCCGAACGGTTTGGCCTGCGCAAGCAGCAGTTCGAAGATCGTGGCGCCCTTCCAGTCGCCGGAAACCAGAAGGTCATGCGAGAGCGACAACGCCATGATGCGCTCGCGCACCTGACGTTCGAACTGGGCCGGCGTCGATGACCGCTTGCTGGTCTCCCGGATCATCGAGATGATGACGGAATACTGGTTCTTCACCCGGTGGTTGACCTCGCGCATCAGCATGCGGATGCGATATTCGTTCTCCTTGGCTACTGATATGTCGCGGGCGATCTTCGAGGCGCCGACGATCTGCCCGACGGCGTTGCGCACCGGCGAGATTGTCAGGGATACGGGCACAAGGCTGCCGTCCTTGCGGCGGCGGATGGTTTCGTAGGTCTCGACCTGCTCGCCTTTGCGGATGCGCTCCAATATGCGCGGCTCTTCGTCCAAATGGTCGTCCGGTATCAGCATAGTTACCGACCTTCCGATTGCTTCGTCGGCGGTGTAACCGAACAGACGTTGGGCGGCTGAGTTCCAGCTCCTGATGACTCCGTTCAAATCCTTGCTGACGATGGCATCGAAGGAAGACTCCACGATGGCTGACAGATGATGCCTGGCCTCGTCGGCATGATGGCGGTCAGTGAGATCGAACAGCATATTGACGGCGCCGACCAGTCTGCCCTGCTCGTCATGAAGCGGTGTGGGATAGGGAAGGAACGGCACACGCGTGCCGTCCGGGCGTTGGGAGATAGCCGACTGGTTTCTGACCGGCCGGTTCTCCTTTAGCGCGACAGCCATCGGGCATTGGTCATGCGGCAACACTTCACCGTCGGTCGTGAACAGCTTGTGCGTCACACACCATTGGTCTTTTCCGAGCTCGGGTTCGCGCCCAGCGAAATCTGCTGCGGCCCGATTGAAATAGGTGATCTTGCCTTCGGTGTCGGTGGTGTAGATTGCTACGGGAAGATTATCGAGGATTTGGTGGGGCAGATCAAAGGTCGAGCTCGAGGTTTTCGTCACTTGCGCCACGTATAGGAGTTCCAGTTAACCGCAGTGAACGCGGTGCCGCGGAAATGGTTCCGCGACCATTTCCGGGGATAGTCACCGCAGGCGGCGGCGAGTCAAAGCCGGGTGGAAGCTGCTCACCGACTTACTCCTTGCCCCGGTAGCGCAGCGCGTCGACCAGCAGCGAGAAGGCCGGCGTGGCTTGCCGGCGGCTGGGGTAATAGAGATGGTAGCCGGGGAAGGGCCCGCACCAGTCGGCGAGCACACGCACCAGCCGGCCGTTGGCCAGATGGGCCGTCACCTGCTCCTCAGGCAGATAGGCAAGGCCGAGGCCGGCGAGCACCGCGTTCATGCGCAGAGCGGCCGTGTTGAACACAAGCTGGCCTTCGACCCGAACCTTCAGCTCGCGTCCGGCCTTCTCGAACTCCCAGGCATAGAGCCCGCCATAGGTGGGCAGCCGCAGATTGATGCAATTGTGGGTGGTCAGGTCCTGCGGCGTGCGCGGCTTTGGTCGGGTAGCGAAATAGGTTGGCGAGCCGACCACCGCCATGCGCATGTCGGGGCCGATGCGCACCGCGATCATGTCGCGCGCCACCTGTTCGCCCAGCCGCACGCCGGCGTCGAAGCGCTCGGCGACGATGTCGGTCAGTCCATAGTCGACGATGATCTCGACCTTGATGTCGGGATATTCGGGCAGCAGCGGGGCGATCGCCGGCCACAGGGCCGCATCGGCGGCGTGCTCACCGGCGCTGATGCGGATGGTGCCGGCGGGTTTTTCCCGCAATGCGCTCAAGGCAATGAGCTCGGTCTCGATCTCGTCCAGCCGCGGCCCGACGGTGCGAAGCAGCCGCTCCCCGGCTTCGGTGGGCGACACGCTGCGCGTGGTGCGGGTCAGGAGCCGTACACCCAGCCGCTCCTCCAGCGCCCGCACCGTGTGGCTGAGCGCCGATTGGGAAACCCCGAGCTTGGCCGCCGCCCTGGTGAAGCTTTCCTCGCGCGCCACAGCGAGGAAAGCGGTTAGCTCGTTCAGGTTGTCACGTGGCATTCATGAGCCCCCTTCATAAGATCATGCTGGATATAGCACCTAATCGGCACCAATCGCAGACCCTAGATAGGCGTTATCACACCGGGCACCTCCGGCCGTCTCTAAAGCCGGGCGGGTCGTGTCATGGCTGTTGCCAGGAAGGGACAAAACCATGGACATCACGCGAAACGGCTCTCAGGCCTCGGCCAAGGGATCGGCCGACTATTTCACCGGTGTGGTGCGCATCGACGCGCCGTTCAAGGGCAGCGAGCCCGCCCGGGTCGGCGGCGCCACCGTGACTTTCGAGCCCGGGGCGCGCACCGCCTGGCACACGCATCCGCTCGGCCAGACGCTGATCGTCCTCTCGGGCGCCGGCCTGGCGCAGCGCGAGGGCGGCCCGATCGAATCGATCCAGCCCGGCGACATCGTCTGGTTCGCGCCCGGAGAGAAGCATTGGCATGGCGCCGCGCCGACCACGGCGATGAGCCACATCGCTATCGCCGAAGCGCTCGACGGCAAGGTCGTCGACTGGTTGGAGCATGTCAGCGACGAACAATACGGGATTTGACCAGGTATCGGCGCGTGGCGCCGAGTTCAACGCCCGAACTCTACGAAGGAGACCAACATGACCGATGTTCCAAGGCTGAAAAGCCCATTCTCCGATATCGCTCCCGCGCTTGGCAGATACAGCCCTGGATCGTTCCGATCCCCGGCACCACCAAGCTCAATCGCCTCGAAGAGAACATCGGATCGGTCACTGTCGCGCTGACGGCGAACTGCCGACATCGAGAACGCGGTCTCGGCGATCGCCGTACAGGGAGCGCGCTATTCTCCGCAACAGGAAGCAAGGATCGATCGCTAGAGCCAGGCGCAGGCTGAGGGCACTCGACGACCGGGTAGCCATTCCGGCCGACGGCGCAGGAGTTGAGGGGATCGTGCGCGGATTGGGTGGCAGCGTTTCAGTTTGAAATTTGGCCTTCTGCGAACTCGCGTCTTGCGGCCGTGAAAACCTCGCGGGCAGCATCCGCATTCATGACGGCGATTGCCAGCCCAATGACAATATCGGGCCAAGCCGAATTCCACACAAATGCCGTGACCAGGCCGGCGGCAATGATTGCCACATTGGCCAGGACGTCGTTGCGCGCCGACAGGAAGGCGGCGCGGGTGAGGCTGCCGCTGTGATCGCGATAGCGAGCGAGCATGAGCGCGCACGACAGGTTGACGAGGATCGCGCCAGCCGCTGTGAGCGTTAGCGGAACGGGAGCTGGCGGAATTGGAATGTTGAATTTCTCCCAGGCTGTCCAAAGGGTCGCCAATGCGGGGATCAGAAGTATCCCGGCCAGCGCCATTCCGAGCCGCGCTCGATTGCGGACGGTCCAGCCCAACGCGACCATGATCAGGAGATTGACGGATGCGTCCTCCAGAAAATCGATGCTGTCCGCGAACAGCGATACCGATCCGATCCAAACGGCTACGGCAAATTCGATCCCGAAATAGGCCAGGTTCAGGATGGCCACCATCCGCACCGCTTTGTTCAGCGTCCCGGTCATAGTTTGCCCATCGATCAGCTGCCGTTGGCACAAAGCATATAGCGATTCTATGCCCTGCGGGCGCGAGGACCAGAACCTTGTCGCCATGCGAGACACTGTCGATCGAGCGGTCGCCTTGACATCGCCGCGCTTCCTGTTCCAACTTGGCGCCATGTTCGTTTTCGCGCCAGCCATCACCAAGCGACGTCGCCCCTGCACAGTGCGGAGCGGCAAGCTGATTGCGCGACGACAAAGACCGGCAGGATAGACCCGGTTCTTTCGTTTCCAGCCCCGCCCGCGAAACCGCCGGCGGGATTTTTCATGTCTGGAGCAGTTTGATGACCAACAATTCTTCCATCCGGCTTCGGCCGGCCGCGCCCGCTGACGCCGCCGCGATCCGGGATATCGTGCGCGCCGCCTATGCCAAATGGGTAGCGGTGATCGGCCGCGAGCCTCTGCCGATGCGCGCCGACTACGAGAAGGCTGTTGCCGAGCATCCGTTCGATCTCGCCGTCGAGGATGATCGGATCGTGGGAATGATTGAAACCATGCTGGCCGAGGATCACCTGTGGATCGAGAATGTCTGTGTCGCACCGGATGCGCAGGGCAGGGGGATTGGCCGGCTGTTGCTGGAGTGGGCCGAGCGCAAGGCGATCGAGTCGGGCCGCGACGAGCTTCGCCTGCTGACCAATGGCGCGTTCGAGGCGAACGTATCGCTCTACAAGAGGCAGGGCTATATCGTGGATCGGGACGAGCCGTTCATGGGCGGCATGACGGTCTATATGAGCAAGAGGCTAGCGGGATCACCGGCGATCTGAGGAAGGATTTCGATAATGGCTGCCAAGGTCAGGCTTAAGCAACTCCCGGGGTCTTACGCGGTTTCCCGGCTGGCGGCGGGCGAAACCATTCCCGGTTGGGCGGACGGACCAGGCTTCGTCAGCATCACAAGGACCGACGACGAGTTTTCGATCGTTTGCCTGCAGGACCGCGTGCCGCATGCCGTCAAGCAGGATATCGACTGGGTGGCCTTCAAGCTCCTGGGCCCGTTCGCCTTCGACGAAACCGGTATCGTGCTGTCGGTCATCAGGCCGTTGTCGGAAAACGGGTTGGGCATCTTCGTGGTGTCCACTTTCGATGGCGACCATCTCCTGGTGAAAGCCACGGATCAGGCCGCGGCGAGGCGGTTTCTGGTCGAGGCCGGGCATACCTTGCTGTAGTCCATCCTCACCAAGCCGGTTGCTGCCCAACCGCTCTGGCTCAATCACTGCCGCACTGGCTCAACCACTTCGGGGGTTGTGTTTGACAGCGGCGTTTGTGCATCGTTATCTCCAGCCAGATATGACGGCCCGGCGCGACCATGCGGCCAAGGAGAAAACCATGTCACACAATCTGCAGTTCTACATCGATGGCGCGTGGGTCGATCCTGTTGTGCCCAACACATTGGACGTCATCGATCCCTCGAATGAGGACGCTTTTGCGCAGATTTCGCTCGGCTCAAAGGCCGATGTCGACAAGGCGGTGGCTGCCGCCAAGCGCGCCTTCAACAGCTTTGGTTTCACCGAAGTTAGCGAGCGGCTCGACCTGTTGAATCGCATCATCGCGGTCTACAAGAAGCGCAGTGGCGATCTTGCGGTTGCCGTGTCGCGCGAGATGGGCGCGCCGCGCCAGATGGCGTTGGACAGCCAGGTCGGCATTGGGCTGGCGCATCTGACCAAAATGGCCGAGACGCTGAAGGCTTTCGAATTCCGCCACGTGAAGGGCAATCATCTCGTGGTCAAGGAGCCGATCGGTGTCGTCGGGCTGATCACGCCGTGGAACTGGCCGCTCAACCAGATCACCTGCAAGGTGGGTCCGGCGCTCGCCGCCGGCTGCACCATGGTGCTCAAGCCATCCGAGATCGCGCCGCTCGACGCCATCATCTTCGCCGAGATCCTCGACGAGGCCGGCGTGCCGAAGGGCGTCTTCAACCTCGTCAATGGCGACGGACCGGGCGTCGGCCAGGCGTTGTCCAGCCATCCTGACATCGACATGATGTCGTTCACCGGTTCGACCCGCGCCGGCATCCTGGTGGCCAAGGCCGCCGCCGACACGGTCAAGCGCGTGCATCAGGAGCTTGGTGGCAAGTCGGCCAACATTCTGTTCCCCGACGTCGACCTCGCAAGCGCGGTCAGCAAGGGCGTGGCCGGTTGCTTCAGCAACAGCGGCCAGTCCTGCAACGCGCCAACGCGCATGTTCGTGCCGCGCGAGCGCCATGACGAGGCGGCCGGCTATGCCAAGGTTGCGGCGGAAAAATTCACCGTCGGTCCGGCCGATGCTGCCGGCACCAAGCTCGGCCCGGTCGTCAGCCAGGTTCAGTTCGACAAGATCCAGGACCTGATCCAGGCCGGCATCGACGAGGGTGCGACGTTGGTCGCCGGCGGCCCCGGCCGTCCGGCCGAACTCAACCGCGGCTACTATGTCAGGCCGACAGTGTTCGCCGACGTTACCCACGACATGCGCATCGCGCGCGAGGAGATCTTTGGGCCGGTACTGGCGATCATGCCCTATGACAGCGTCGACGAGGTGGTCGAGACCGCCAACAACACCGTCTATGGCCTCGCCTCCTACATCCAGGCCAAGGACATGAAGAAGGCGCGCGAAGTCGCGGCGCGCATGCGCACCGGCAATGTCTACATCAACTATCCCCAGTGGGACGCCGGCCTGCCGTTCGGCGGCTACAAGCAGTCGGGCAATGGCCGCGAATATGCCGAATACGGACTTGAGGATTTCCTCGAGATCAAGGGCATCGCGGGATATGAAGCGGCTGAGTAGGCACCGTACAGTGTGATGCAATAAAGGGCGCGGCCTGCGGTGTGGGCCGCGCCTTTTCATTTTGCAGCCAAGCCTTGCCATCTCCGCATTCTTGCCAATTGGCAAATACATGCTATATATCTGCCAATCAGCAAGGTGAACGCAATGCAGCTTCAGTCCATCGTCACCACGCCGGCCACGTTCGGAGCCGCTATCTCGGATGAAGAAGCGGGCGCGCTGGCGCGCACCACGGTCAATCTGTTCAAGGCCTGGAACCTCACCGACCTGGAGGCCTGCATCCTGCTTGGCGGTATGTCGGCGCGCACCTGGGCACGCTGGAAGACTGGGGCGAAGGAAGGTGGCATCGGCAGGATCGACCGCGACCTGCGCACCCGCATGGCGCATCTGATGGGCATCCACAAGGGCCTGCGCTACCTCTTCACGGAGCCGGCGCGCGGCTATGCCTGGATCCGCAAGCCCAATGCCACCTTTGGCGGCCAGTCGGCGCTCGACCTGATGCTGCGCGGCGAAATCTCCGATCTCTCGGCGATGCGCGAATGGCTCGATGCGGAGCGTGGTGCATGGTGAGTGGGCTTGCGGTCCGTCGCCGCGTCGACTGGCACCAGACCTTCCGCATCATCCGTTCCATCCACCCACCGATCGACCTGTTCGAAGACATTGCCGACCCGCGCGACTGGGAGGCGCTGGCCGCCGTCGAGGCGAAGACCAACCCGCGCGTACGGTTCGAGATCGGCGACCTCGGCAAGGTGGCTGCCGCAAGGCGGGTTTCCGGCCCCGGCGCCAGTTTCGTGATGGCGCCCTTCGTGCATTGTTCGACGCTGCGGCCGGGGCGCTTCTCGGATGGCAGCTACGGGATCTATTATGCCGGCGACAGCGAGGAGGTGGCGCTGGCCGAGACCATCCACCACCATCAGAAATTCATGGGCGCCACAAACGAAGGGCCGGGCTGGACGGCGGATTTCCGCGTGCTGATCGGCAACGTCGACCGCGATCTCGATGACGTCAACGCCGTGCCCGGCGTGCTCGACCCGGACGACTATTCCGCCTCGCAGGCGGAAGGGCGGGCGCTGCGGGCAGCAGGCAGCGACGGGCTGGTGTGGAACAGCGTGCGCATGCCGGGCGGCGGCTGCATCGGCATCTTCTGGCCCGACGTCATTGCCGTTCCAGTGCAGGGCCGCCACTACAGCTACCACTGGGACGGTGCCCGGGTGGACTTCGTGCGCCAGCACGATACGGGAAAGGTGCTTGCCGTCACATCATAGCGGCGGACATCCTTTACAGATCGTGGGGGAGTCGATATTCACGAATCCATAAATCCAAGGATTCGGATATATGAATAGGAAGGGCACTTTGAACGCGCTGGCCGCACTTGGCCAGGAGACGCGGCTGGATGTCTTCCGGCTGCTCGTGCGTGCCGGCCCGGAAGGCATTCCAGCCGGCGAGATCGCAACGAGGCTGGACACGATCCAGAACACCATGTCGGCGCATCTGAAGGTGCTCGCCCATGCCGGGCTGATCCGTCCCGAACGCGACGGAAGGACCGTGCGCTATGTCGCCGACATGACCGGCTTGCGCGACCTGCTGGCCTATCTGATGGAAGATTGCTGCAATGGCGCGCCGGAGCTCTGCCGCCCGGTCATCAATGCCGTGACCTGTGACTGCTGAGGGGCTTGTGACTGTCCGCCGCGCGCCGTTCGAACAAGGAAGCCATCATGACCGATCATGCTCTGAACGCAGCTGAGGCGGTGCGGCCCGGCATCGGCTTCGTCGAGAAATATCTGACGGTGTGGGTGGCACTGTGCATCGTCGCGGGCATCGCGCTTGGCCATCTGCTGCCGGGCGTGTTCGGCGCCATCGCGTCGGCCGAGATCGCCAGGGTCAACATTCCTGTCGCCGTACTGATCTGGCTGATGATCGTGCCGATGCTCTTGCGCGTCGATTTCGCCTCGCTGGCCAAGGTCGGCACTTATTGGCGCGGCATCGGCGTGACGCTGTTCATCAACTGGGCGGTGAAGCCGTTCTCGATGGCGCTGCTGGGCTGGCTCTTCATCGGCTGGTTGTTCCGGCCGTGGCTGCCCGCCGTGCAGATCGATTCCTACATTGCCGGGCTGATCATCCTTGCCGCGGCGCCCTGCACGGCGATGGTTTTCGTCTGGTCGAACCTGACGCGCGGCGAGCCGAATTTCACGCTGTCGCAGGTGGCGCTCAACGACGCGATCATGATCGTCGCCTTCGCGCCAATCGTCGGCCTGCTGCTCGGCCTGTCGGCGATCACCGTGCCATGGGGCACGCTGATGCTGTCGGTCGCACTCTACATCGTCGCGCCGGTGATCGTCGCGCAGTTGGTTCGTGGCCGGCTGCTGGCAGCGAGGGGACAGGCCGGGCTTGAGGCCCTGCTTGCCAAGCTGCAGCCTCTGTCGCTGGTTGCCTTGCTGGCGACGTTGGTGCTGCTGTTCGGCTTCCAGGGCGAGCAGATCATTGCGCAGCCGTTGGTGATCGTGCTGCTGGCAGTGCCGATCCTGATCCAGGTCTATTTCAATTCCGGTCTTGCCTATCTGCTCAACCGCCTCAGCGGCGAACGGCACTGCGTGGCTGGACCATCGGCGCTGATCGGCGCGTCGAACTTCTTCGAGCTGGCCGTGGCCGCCGCGATCGCGCTGTTCGGGCTGAATTCTGGCGCGGCCCTTGCCACTGTGGTCGGGGTGCTCATCGAGGTTCCGGTCATGCTGTCGGTGGTGTGGATCGTGAACCGCAGCAAGGGCTGGTACGAGATGGGCGGCGCCGTCCGGAATACCATGTCGGCTGAGAGGACCTCGAAATGACCATCACCATCTACCACAATCCCAGTTGCGGCACGTCGCGCAACACGTTGGCCATGATCCGCCAGTCGGGCGAGGAGCCGGAGGTGATCGAATATCTGAAGACGCCGCCATCGCGCGAAAGGTTGGTCGAACTGATCGCGGCGATGGGCATTACACCGCGCGCCCTGCTGCGCGAGAAGGGCACACCCTATGCCGAACTCGGCCTTGCCGACCCGAAATGGTCCGACCAGCAGATCCTCGATTTCATGCTGGCACATCCGATCCTGATCAACCGGCCGATCGTCGTCAGTCCGCTCGGCGTCGTGCTGGCACGGCCGTCGGAAAAGGTGCTGGACATCCTGCCCAACCCGGAGATCGGCGCGTTCACCAAGGAGGATGGTGAGGTGGTCATTTACGCCTCGGGCAAGCGCGCCGGCTGATGCTATTTCCATAATTTTTGAAATTGGGTTGACGGCGCGAAAAGTGCCGCGTAGCTTATTTCCATGAAACTCGAAAAAGCAGCCGCGCAGCTTGAAGCGCTCGGCAATCCGACGCGGCTTCAGCTCTATCGCATCCTGGTACGCGCCGGTGATGACGGGCTTGCCGTCGGCAGCGTCCAGGGCAGGCTCGACATTCCGTCCTCCACGCTGTCGCATCACCTCAAACGGCTGGTCGATACCGGGCTTGTCACGCAGGAACGGCAAGCGACGACGCTGATCTGCCGCGCCAACTATCCCGGCATGAATGCGCTGATCGGCTATCTCGCTGACGAGTGCTGCACCGACGCCTGTGCGCCCGCCGTCGGCAAAGCACTGGCCTGATTTTTCTGCGCGTATAATTCGAAGATACCGGAAGGATCGAACCTATGGACATGATGACAGATCTTCCCGTCGCGGTAATTGGCGCCGGCCCGGTCGGCCTTGCCGCCGCGGCGCATCTGGTCGAGCGCGGCATCTGTCCGCTCATCCTGGAGCGCGGCGAAAGCGTTGGGGCCGCACTGCTCGAATGGGGCCATGTGCGGGTGTTCTCGCCTTGGGAATACAACATCGACGCGGCGGCGCGGGCGCTGCTCGACCGCTCCGGCTGGACGGCGCCGGACAGCCAGGGCCTGCCGACCGGCGGCGAGATCGTGCGCGACTATCTGGCGCCGCTTGGCCGGCTTCCGGCGATCGCCGCCAATCTGAAGCTCGGCGCCGAGGTCACCGCGATCACCCGTCAGGGGCACGACAAGGTCGCCAATGACGGCCGCAAGGACGCGCCCTTCGTCATCCGCTACCGCGATGGCGGCGGTGAGCACCGCTTTCTCGCACGCGCCGTCATCGACGCATCCGGAACATGGTGGCGGCCAAACCCGATCGGCATCGACGGGCTGCCGGTTGCCGGCGAAGGCGAGGCGTCGGCACGCATCGCCTATGGCATTCCCGACGTGGTCGGCAAGGCGAGAGAAGACTATGCGGGCAAGCGCGTCCTGGTCATCGGCGGCGGGCACTCGGCCATCAACGTCGCGCTGGCGCTGATGGAGTTGCAGGATGGCGCGCCTGGCACCGAGATCTTCTGGGCGCTGCGGCACGCCAACATGGAGAGATTGCTTGGCGGCGGGCTGAATGACCAGTTGCCGGAACGCGGCGCGCTCGGGCTGGCCGCCAGGCAGGCGATGGCGGACGGCAGGCTGAACATGCTGACGGGCTTCGCCGTCGACCGCATCGAGACGCAAGGCGAGAAGCTTGCCGTCGACGCCCACCTCGCCGGCAAGCCGTTCAGCCTGGCCGTGGACCGCATCGTCGTCACCACCGGCTTCAGGCCAGACCTGTCGTTCCTCGGCGAAATCCGCATCGCGCTCGATCCCGCCGTCGAAGCGCCGCCGGCACTGGCGCCGCTGATCGATCCGAACTTCCACTCATGCGGCACGGTTCCCGCGCATGGCATTGCGAAACTCGCGCATCCCGAACCCGGTTTCACCATCGTCGGCTCGAAATCCTACGGCCGTGCCCCGACTTTCCTGATGGCGACCGGCTACGAGCAGGTCCGCTCGGTGGTGGCCGATATTGCCGGAGACCATGCCGCGGCCCGCGAGGTGCGGCTGGTGCTGCCGGAGACCGGCGTGTGCAGTGCCGTCGGTGTCGCGACGGTATCGGAAAGCGCCGGCTGCTGTGGCGGGCCTGCTCCCGCCGCTGTCGATGCCTGCTGCGTCAGGGATGCGGACGCCAAGGCAACCGGCGCATCGGGTTGCGGCTGCGCAACCGCGCCGGCCACCGAGACGCGAGAGAATATGGCGGCCGGCGTCGATGCCTGAACGATCCGTCCTGCGCAAGGCAATCTGGGCGCTTGGGCTGACCCAGATCATCGGCTACGGCACGCTCTATTACAGCTTCTCGATCCTGGCGCCGGCAATGGCACGCGAGTTCGGGCTCACGGAAGGCTGGGTATTCGCAGCCCTGTCGGCCTCGCTGTTTGCCGGCAGCCTGTTCGCGCCGACTGCCGGGCGGTGGGCCGACCGCTTCGGCGCCGGCCGCATCATGACCGTCGGCTCGGTCGCGGCGGCTGTGGCGCTGGCGCTGTGCGCCGTCGCACCCGGCCGCGTGAGCTTCGTTCTGGGATTGCTGGCGATGGAACTGGCCTCCAGCTTCGTCCTCTACAGCGCTGCCTTCGTGGCGATCGTGCAGGTCGGGGTTCCCCGGCCGCAACGCAGCATCACCCATCTGACGCTGATCGCCGGGTTTGCCTCTACCCTGTTCTGGCCGCTGACCTCGGCGCTGCATGCGCATCTCACATGGCGCGAGGTCTACCTTTTATTCGCCGCTCTCAATCTCGGCCTATGCCTGCCGATCCACGCCTGGCTGATGCGCCTGTCGCGTCGCCACGCAACGGTCACGCCGCATGAGCGCGGTTCCGCTCCCGATGAAGCGGGAATGCCGCTCGATGCGCGGCGCGGCCGGGCCGCATTCCTGCTGATGCTGGCGGGGTTCGCCACCGAGGGCTTCGTGCTGTCGGCGATCCTCATCCACATGGTGCCGCTGACGGCGGCCCTTGGGCTCGGCACCGCAGGCCTCTTCGTCTCGACCCTGTTCGGGCCGGCGCAGGTCGCCAGCCGGTTGATCAACATGCTGTTTGGCGGGCGGCTGCAGCAGACGCACCTTGCCGTCATTGCCGCGTCACTGCTCACGGCCGGGCTGTGTGCGCTGTTGCTGACCACGCCATGGCTGCCCGGCGCCTTCGTGTTCGTGTTCCTGTTCGGCCTCGGCTCCGGCCTCACCAGCATCGTCGGCGGCACCTTGCCGCTCGAACTCTTCGGCCGCGAAGGCTATGGCGCGCGGCTGGGATGGGCGAGCGCTGCCCGTCAGTTCACCTCGGCCTTTGCGCCGTTCGCGCTCGCCTTCATGATGGCGCGGACATCGGTCGCCAATTCCCTGTGGGTGCTGGTAGTCGTCGCCGCGAGCGGCGTCATCGCCTTCCTCGCCATCGCGCTGCTCAGGCGGCGCGGCGGCCCGGCAGCGTTTGCGATTGGCGGCAGCGCGGAAGAGGCGACCTGACCGCCCGCCTTTAGTGCCGCAGAATCTTGCTCAGGAAAGCGCGGCTGCGGTCGGTCTTGGGGTGTGAGAAGAACTCGTCGGGCGTGCCGCTTTCGACGATGGCGCCGGCGTCCATGAACACCACGCGCTGGGCGACCTTGCGGGCAAAGCCCATCTCGTGCGTCACCACCATCATTGTCATGCCTTCCTCGGCGACCGCGACCATGACGTCGAGCACTTCGGAAATCATCTCGGGATCGAGCGCCGAGGTCGGCTCGTCGAACAGCATGATTTTGGGCCGCATGCCGAGGCAACGCGCGATCGCCACGCGCTGCTGCTGGCCGCCGGAGAGCTGTGCTGGATAGGCATTGACCTTGTCGGCGAGGCCTACCTTGGCCAGCAATTCGCGGCCGGCCTTTTCGGCTTCGGCACGCGGGATCTTGCGGACATGGATGGGGGCGAGCGTGACGTTTTCGAGTGCCGTCTTATGCGGGTAGAGGTTGAACGACTGGAAGACGAAGCCGATCTCGGTGCGCAGCTGGGTCATGTTGGTGGCGGGGTCGCCCAGGCGCTGGCCGTCGACGACGAGGTCGCCGTCCTTGATCGCCTCCAGGCCGTTGACGCAGCGGATCAGAGTGCTTTTGCCCGAGCCGCTCGGGCCGCAGACGACGACCACTTCGCGCGGTTCGACGCTGAGCGTGATGTCCTTGAGCACGTTGAGCGAGCCGAACCATTTGTTGACGCCGCGAAAGTCGATCATGCCGGTTTTGGCAAGGCCCGTTTTGGTCATGTTTTCTGGACCTTTGGGGTTGGAAGTCACAACTGCACCTCGCCATGCGCCGCGCCCATGCGCTGCTCCAGCCGGCGGGCCAGCATGATCAGCGGATAGCAGACGATGAAATAGCCGACGCCGACGAGGAAGAACACCAGCAGGCCGTTGGGCACACGCTGCACCACCAGCCAGCCGACGCGGGTGAGGTCGGTGAGGCCGATGGCCGAGACGACGGAAGAATCCTTGATCAGCAGCACATACTGCCCGACCAGCGGCGGCAGCACGATGCGCATGGCCTGCGGTAGCACCAACTGGCGCATGCGCTGCCAGCGCGACAGGCCGGACGCCAGTGCCGCCTCGACCTGGCCGGTCGGTACCGAGCGGATGCCGGCGACGACGATCTCGCAGATGAAGCAGGCAGCCAGATTGGTCAGCGCGATGATGCCGGCGGTGAAGGCGTCGAGCTCGATGCCGAACTCCGGCAGGATGAAGAAGATCAGGAAGATCTGCACCAGGAACGGCGTGCCGCGGATCAGGTCGACCCAGGCGCCGATCAAGCCCGAGATCAGACGGTTGCCGCCGGTCCGCAGGATGCCGAGGGCGAAGCCGAGCAGCGTGCCGAGCACCAGGCTGATCAGCGACAGCAACACGGTCATGCCGAGGCCGCGCAGGGCCAGTGGATAGGAGCCGGCGAGGCTTTGCAGTTGTTGCCAGATCATGTCCGCGCCCCCGCTGTGCCGAGCCAGCGGCTGGAGAGCCCAGCCAGTCCTTTCAGGCCGTAATAGAGCAGCAGATAGAAGGCGGCGATGGTGAGGAAACCTTCCGCCGGCATGAAGCGGTCGGAGGCGAGCAATTGACCGGCGCGCGTCAGTTCCGAAACCGAGATCAGCGACAAAAGGGCGGAATCCTTGACCAGCACGATCGCCTGCCCGAGCAGCGGCGGGATCGTCACCTTGAAGGCTTGCGGCAGGACGACAAGGCGCATGCGCTGGACATAGGTCATGCCCGAAGCGACGCTGGCCTCGACCTGGCCGCGCGGGATCGACAGGATGCCGGCGCGAATGATTTCAGCGATATAGGCGCCGCTGTTCAGCGACAACGCGAGGATGCCGACGACGAGTTCCGGCAGAACGAAGCCGAGCCGGGGCAGGCCGAAATAAAGAAAATAGAGCTGCGCCAGCAAGGGCGTGGCACGCACCGCATCGATATAGGCCTTGGCCGGGGCGCGAAACAGCCAGCCGCGCTGCAGATTCATGGCGCACAGCACGATGCCGACGATGAGCGCGCCGACAAAGGACAGCGCCGACAGCCAAACGGTCGTGACCAGGCCCTGTCCGAACAACGGCAGGTATTCGACGATGGTGCGGAAACTGAAATTTTCGAGCATCGTTGGGTGAAATCCCCAGAGCGCAGGCAACGACAGATGAAACGAAATTCCGGGCGGCTTCGCGGCGTTTAAGATGCGCGCGAAACCGCCTGGATTTATCGCTGCTTAGTGATCCTTCTTCCAGGCGTCGGAATTGACCCAGTAGTCGAGGTTCTTCTGCAGGCGGCCGTCGATAGTGACCTGGTTGAGGAACAGGTTCATCCAGATCAACAGGTCCGGCTCATCATAGCGGGTGGCGAAGGCAAGCGGCTCCTTCGACAGAAGGTCCGGCATGATGGTGAAGGTGCCGGCCGGATAGGCGGTCGACTGGCCCTTGACCGCCGAGACGTCGTTGACGCCGCAATCGGCCTGGCCGTTGTTGACGGCGTCGAGCAGCAGCGGACCGCCACCCTTGTAGCTCTTGATGTCGGCATCGGGGAAGGCGTTCTTGGCTTCCTTCTCGCCGGTGGCGCCGAGCAGCACGGCGATCTTGGTGCCCTTGGCCTTGCAGTCCTCGGTGGTCTTGAACTTGCTGTCGGCCTTGGTGAAGACGGTGCTGCCCGTGTACATGTAAGGCGTGGTGAACGCGACCTTCATGCCGCGCGCCAGCGTCGGTGTCATGTCGGCGACCAGCAGGTCGGCCTTGCCCGACAGCAGCGCCGGGATCAAACCATCCCAGTCGAAGTCGAGGAAGGTGATTTTCACACCCATTTCCTTGGCCATCAGTTCGGCCAGTTCGACCGAACTGCCGGTGCGTTCGCCATTGGCGCCGACCAGCGAGAAGGGCGGTCCCTGGGTCTGCACGGCGACGCGCAATTCGCCGCGCTTGGTGATGTCGTCGAGCGTACCCGCACTGGCCGCAGCGGTGAGCCCGGCGAGCGCAAGCCCGGCGATGAAAAGTCTTCCGGCGATGAAAAGTCTGGCAATCTTCATTTCGGTATTCCTCCCTGTTGTCGTTAATGTGTGCCCGCGGTTCTCCTTGGGCTCCTTTTTGAGCGGCAGCGCCGT
>NZ_RZQT01000113.1:0-19208 GCF_003998485.1 Mesorhizobium sp. M7A.F.Ca.CA.001.04.2.1 | reverse complement strand
GGGTGGGGACTCGACCGGGTTTCTCCTGAAGCGCCTCGCATTCACGCGACGCGCTTGATCTCTGTTAAATCAGCGGACGCTGGCGACCGCGTCGGAGCGGCCGTCATTGATCGTCACCCAAACGCCGGAATTCTGGTCCGACTGGCGCTTGAGATAGGTGTAGTCGGTGTCCGTCCAGGACAGGACCTTGGTCTCAAGATTGTCGAGGATGAATTCTCCGAGGCTGGTGCGCACGGTCAGCACCGCGTGGCCGTCGCCATTCGGCTGGCGCGCCACCGTCATCAGCAGATTGCCGGCGGGGACGCCCGCATCCATCAACTCGCGGCGCTTTTCCAGCGCGTAATCCTCGCAATCGCCATAGCCATTGGCCGGATAGGCCCAATATTCCTCGACACCGTAGTTTTCCATGTCGGTGCGCGGCTTGATGCGGGTGTTGACCGAATTGTTGATGTTGACGATCGTCGCCCACAGCTTGCGGGTCAGTTCGACCGGCGCACCCCTGCGGGTCCGTTCGCTGCATTCGCCGGGAATGCGCTGGCAGAACTCATAGTGACCAACAGGCTGGGTGGTGCGTCCGCCGGTGTGCATATAGGCCGGTCCCGCGGCATATGCTGATCCCCAAGCGGAAAGCTGCATCGCCATTGCCGCCAGCAACAGCTTGCCCCTCGTTTTCTTCATTGTTGTGGTCTCCCCGTTCGAAGGAGACATTGCCACATGTGGATTTATTTGACGCAAAAGCGCGAAGTAGATATTGAGTAAAAGTCCAATAGAATAAACGTAAAATTTGAATCATTTGAGTATTAATTCGTTTGGATCTGAAGGCTCCCACCTCGGGCGCGGAGCGCTCCCAGAAACAAGCTCCCAGAAACAAAAAACCGGCCGCAAGGGCCGGTTCCTGGAATGTTGCTGTCGGGCCTGCTCAGGCGCGTGGCGTGTTGAATTCGGAATCAAGCGTTTCGGGACGCTGGATCACAGCGAATTCGATGGCGACGCCATCCTCGAAATGACGCACGACCTGCCCGCGCATGGTGCCAAGCATGACCTGGATGCCGATCGCCGGTTTGACGTCGATTTCGACAGCGGCGCCGGAGAGCGAAAGGTCGATGATGCGGCACTGGTACTGGCGGCCGTCGGTGAGCTGCAGCACGCTTGTCGGATTGCGCGGTGCGACGCGCTCGTGGCGGCGATCTTCCGGCAGGTCGAGTTCATGCTTGTTGGCCAGCCAGGTCAATTGCGCGGCCAGCTTGTCCTTCTTGCGATCCGACGCAATGACGGTCATCGCGAAACCGTCCTGCAGGGTGCGTGTGACGACGCCTTCGATGCGGCCGATATGATCGATGTAGGCGATGATTTTTTCGCCGGGCATGCCGATGCGGTCGGTGCGAAACGCGACATTGCCCGGTGACATGTCGACGACCTGGCAGGGATGTTCGGTGCGGTCTTCCAGCATGAAGCGTCCGTAAATTTTAACCCGGACGCGCTGAAAGTTTCGCCTTTCAGCTTGGGACGGCGCATAGTCGACCGCCGCTGACCTCATGACTGCCTACACCCCGTTTGGCATCCCGCGCGCCGATGCGAGGAACTTCATCACAGAAGTACAACAAAGCGGGTTAACAAAGGGGAAAAGCGGGCGCTCCAGCGTTTTCCTTTTTGCTGGCCGTGGTGCCAAAACCGCCGCGCAGTTTTGGGCGACGTGCATCAGGTCTCAAAAAACAGCGGACTATTCCTCGCGCCCGCCATCGAAGACGACGAGATGACGGATGCGACGCACCCGGCCGAGCGCCGAGATCGTCTCGGGTGCCCCAAGTTCATCGGGAACAAGCGAGGGAACATCGATCGCCGGGCGATTGTTCAGAAGCTCCTTCTCCGGATCTATGACGCGGATTGAATCGATCAACGCATCGGTGATCGGATCGGCACCCAGCCAGAAGGGTTTCTCCACGGCGCTGATGACGCCCAGGCAGCGCGGATTTTCGACGCCGCCGTCCAGCGGCAGGGCAAGCAGTTCGAACTTATTGGAGCGCCCGTTGCGGCTGAAGCCCTCATAGCTGATGAGCACGACCGATTTCTGCTCGAACACGCCATGGATCAGGCGCGAGACGAGCCGCTGGTCCTTCTCGCGCCACAGCGATGGAAAGGAAAACCCCTTGAGCTCGCGGCCGTAGCAGGCGCAAAGCCTTGTGCCGGCCAGCCGGAATACGGCCTGTCCGCGCGTGTCACGTTCCAGGATAAAGGTGTCGGCCAGCAGCGACTTGATGTCGGCCGGTTCGACCTCCGAACGCTTCGGGGCGGGGCGTCCATCACGCAGGCGGTTCCAATATTGGAACAGCGTGATCGATCCATTCTGGTTCATGCTATGCTGCTCCGCGCAATCTGTCGTCTGATGTCCCATCGGTGAACAGAAGGGCGCCCTCCGAGGACCTACATGCGTTGCGGAGCAGGAAGCGTGCCAGCGTCGTTAACACTTGTTCACGGGTCGGGGCCGTTAAGGTTAACAAGTGGTTTACGTTGCGTCTGAGCGAGCCCCGTGGCACACAAAAACCACTCCAGAAGCGGTCGTTTCGCGACGATCGGCAGCACTTCAGTCAGAGTTTTAGGGGAGCAGGGGGCTCGACCGGCCGTTCAAGGGAAACCTTGAACGGCTTCTTTTTTGATTCGCGCCAGATGATTCGCGGTTTGCTGTTCGGTCCGCGTTAATCTAGATGCTCGAACCTGGAATCCCGCAGTGAGTGCAATTTCAAATGAGTGAACCGGTAATTCCCTCGGAAGCCGACCCGGTCGAGGGCGCGCCCGAGCCGCGGCGCGAGCCGGTGTTCAACCTGCCGCCCGTCGTGCTGGCGGTGATCGGCATCTGCATCGTCGTCTATCTGTTGCAGCAATATGTGTTGAGCGAATCCCAGCAGATGACATTGCTGTATGACGGGGCCTTCATCCCCGTTCTCTACACCGGGCAATACGGCTTCGACTGGTTCCTGTTTTCGCGGCCCTTCACCTACGCGTTCATGCATGGCGGCTTTGCCCATATCGCCATCAACATGGTGTGGCTCGCCGCGTTTGGTTCACCATTGGCAAACCGTCTGGGAACGCTGTGGTTCGCGCTGTTCTTTGCCGCAACCGGGCTGGCTTCGGTCGCGCTTTTCTGGGCACTGCATCCTTACGGTGAGGCGCCGCTGGTCGGGGCTTCCGGTGCGATATCAGGCATGATGGGGGCTGCGGCGCGTTTTGGCTTCCGCACCGATCGTTCGGCCGGCAAGGCCGCCTTCGCCGGCCCGGTGCTGCCGATCGCATTCGTGTTGCGCTTGCGCGGTGTCGTGATTTTCCTTGCCATGTGGATGGTCATCAATCTCGCCACCGGCCTGCTCGGTTTCGCCCCGGGGGTAGACGGCCAGATCGCCTGGGAGGCCCATATTGGCGGCTTTGTCGCCGGCTTCTTCGGCCTGCGCTGGTTCGACAGGAGATGGCAGGCGCCCGAATGGGAGACGGCCGACCACCACACTTGAAATGCAACCGATCACGGCGCACGATGTTCACTCTTACGTGAAGGCCGGTCAGGGCAGGAACCGGCAGGCAAAGCAGAGGAGGACGCCATGACGGTTAAGGCAATTCTCGAGAGAAAAGGCCATGACGTGTTGACGCTCGGGCCGAACGAAAAGCTTAGCGAAGCCATCCGTATCCTGGCAGAGCACAAGATCGGGGCGCTGGTCATCACCAATGGCGATCGCAAGATCGTCGGCATCCTGTCAGAGCGCGACATCGTCCGGGTTGTCGCCCGCGAAGGTGGAGCCGCGCTCGATATCCCCGTGCGTTCGGCGATGACGCCGAAAGTGAAGATCTGCAACGAAAACCACACCGTCAACGAGGTGATGGAGATCATGACCCGAGGCCGCTTCCGCCATCTGCCGGTGGAAAAGGACGGCATGCTCGATGGCATCGTGTCCATTGGCGACGTGGTCAAGCGCCGCATCGAGGATGTCGAGCGCGAGGCCGACGAGATCAGAGCCTACATCGCCACCGCCTGAGCGGTGAGGCGAACCGCCGGCCGGAGAACCGACCGGCGGAGCCGTGGTTACCTGTTGTCGAGTTCGGAGCGGACGAGTGCGAGCCCGCGCCGGGTGATGCGGTAGGGTCCACCGTCAGACGAAGAAACAGCCTTCTTCCGCTTCAGTTTTCGAAACAGCTCGAGATCGACGCCCGGATAATGCCAGCCGTCGCGGGTCAGGCATTTGACGGAGGCGATCCGTTTCTTCTCGTTCTTTTCGATTTCAATGCGTCCGCCCTGCGCGAGCAGGTGCAGGATGCGCTGTTTCCACAGCGCCGCGCGTCCTCTTGGACGCGCAAAGGACGCTGTGGCACTTATGATCTGGCGCATGATCCTTTCCGAAAATCGATACCGATTTTCGGGGTCATGCGCTGCGCGAAATATCCATGTGAGAGTTTTCCGGGAAAACAAAAAATGCCGCCGCCGCGAAGCTTCGCGGCACGGGGTTTCAGGTTTTCTGCCCTGCCTCGCCAGGAGGTCAGGGCCTTACCGGGACTGAGCGTAAGTGGACATCCACTCTCCATTGGAATGGACCTCCTATAGGCGAACGCAGCTGAAAAGGCCAGTCCGCGGCTTTGCGCTTGTGTTTTTTGGGCGCTTGTCTCTTTTGGCGGTTTGCACTAGCGAAGTTGCACACCAAAGTGTGCGAAACGCATTATCCGCAGTTCCAATACGCAGGCCACCATGTCCCTCATCGACACCCGCACGCCCGACGCCAAGCGCCTTGTTTCCGGTGCCACCGGCGACTGGGAGATCATCATCGGCCTCGAGGTCCATGCCCAGATTACATCGGAAGCAAAGCTGTTTTCCGGCGCCTCGACCGCTTTCGGCGCGGCGCCCAACGCCAATGTCAGCCTGGTCGATGCGGCGATGCCCGGCATGCTGCCGGTCATCAACGAGGAATGCGTCAAGCAGGCGATCCGCACCGGCCTTGGGCTGAAAGCGCAGATCAACCACAAGTCGGTCTTCGATCGGAAGAACTACTTCTATCCAGACCTGCCGCAGGGCTACCAGATCTCGCAGTTCAAGCAGCCGATCGTCGGCGAGGGCACGGTGATCGTTTCCGTTGGCCCCGATCGTCAGGGCGAATTCGAGGACATCGAGGTCGGCATCGAGCGGCTGCATCTGGAGCAGGATGCCGGAAAGTCGATGCACGACCAGCATGTGACCATGTCCTATGTCGACCTCAACCGCTCCGGCGTGGCGCTGATGGAGATCGTCTCCAAGCCCGACATGCGCTCGGCCGACGAAGCCAAGGCTTATGTCACCAAGCTGCGCACCATCGTGCGCTATCTCGGCACCTGCGACGGCAACATGGACGAAGGTTCGATGCGCGCCGACGTCAACGTTTCGGTGCGCAAGCCGGGCGGCGAGTTCGGCACGCGCTGCGAGATCAAGAACGTCAACTCGATCCGCTTCATCGGCCAGGCCATCGACTTCGAGGCGCGCCGGCAGATCGCCATTCTCGAGGATGGCGGCAAGATCGACCAGGAGACGCGGCTGTTCGACGCCGTCAAGGGCGAGACGCGTTCGATGCGCTCCAAGGAAGAGGCGCATGATTACCGCTACTTCCCCGATCCGGACCTCTTGCCGCTGGAATTCGACCAGGCCTATGTCGATGCGCTGGCCAAGGAATTGCCGGAACTGCCAGACGACAAGAAGGCGCGGCTGATCGCGTCGCTCGGCCTGTCGGTCTATGACGCCTCGATCCTGGTTTCGGAAAAGCCGATCGCCGACTATTTCGAGAAGGTGGCCGCCGGCCGCGACGGCAAGCTCGCCGCCAACTGGGTCATCAACGATCTGCTCGGGCAATTGAACAAGGCCGGAAAAGACATTGAAAACGCTCCGGTTTCTCCCGAGCAGCTTGGCGCGGTCATCGATCTGATCAAGGACGGCACCATTTCCGGCAAGATCGCCAAGGACCTGTTCGAGATCGTCTGGAATGAGGGCGGCGATCCGCGCCAGCTGGTCGAGAGCCGTGGCATGAAGCAGGTCACCGACACCGGCGCCATCGAGAAGGCCGTAGACGAGGTGATCGCAGCCAACCCCGACAAGGTCGAACAGGCGCGCGCCAAGCCGAGCATGGCCGGTTGGTTCGTTGGCCAGGTGATGAAGGTGACCGGCGGCAAGGCCAATCCACAAGCGGTCAACGACCTCGTCAAGACCAAGCTGGGCATCGAGTAGCGCGGTGTTTGTCCGCACCGCAGGTGAACGTGATCTGACGGCCATCCGGGCGCTGCTGGTCGAAACCTGGCACACGACCTATGACGCGGTCTATGGCCCTGATCGGATCGACCGGGTCATCGAGGATTGGTGTTCGCCGGCGAAATTGAGAGCTAGCCTTGAGCGGCCGAATGCCGAATTCCTGGTCGCCGACGACGGCAAGCGCATCGGCGGCGTCGCCTATGCCGAAAGCGTCGAAGGCGGCACCGTGGTCGACCTGCAACAGCTCCATGTCGCACCCGACCTGCAAGGCCGGGGCATCGGCGGGATGTTGCTCGATGAGGTGATCGAGAATTTTCCGGAAGCCCGCTCTCTACGCATCGAGGTCGTGGAGCAGAACAAGCGTGCGGTCGCCTTCTATCTGGCCAACGGCTTTGCCGAGATTGGCCGGGCCGACAATTATGGGCCGGCGCAGTCCGGTATTGCTGCGTTGATTCTTGAGCGGATGCTGACCGCCTGAGCGCTCGATGATCGCGCGATTGCATCACGTTGTTGCGAGTGGACCCTCGAGCGCACGGCTTTCATTTGACGGCGCAAATATCGAGCGCAAAGCTGTGGCCGCTGACCCCAGCCATGATCGGTGTTTGACCGGTGGCATGCGAGGCAGCTTGGGGAATCGTCATGCCAAGCTTGCCGGAACTGATGCCGACACAGGTGTCGGACGAGACCTTTGGCGGCGTCACCTATCATATAGCGGGCGAGCTGGTGCCGGTGCTTTCGGTCGATGTCACGCGCATGCCGGTCTATTTCGAGCACCACATCCTTTTGTGGAAGAATTCCACCATCACCATCGGCCTGAAATCGCTGAAGGGCGCGCTGAAGCGGATGATGGCCGGCATGCAGATCTTCGTCACCGAGGCGTCGGGGGCGGGCATCGTTGCCTTCAGCCGCGATGGGCCTGGCCACATCGTGCCGATCCATCTCAGGCACGGCGAAGAGATCCAGGTGCGCGAGCACCAGTTTCTCGCCGCCACCGGCAATGTCGACTACACCTTCGAACGGGTGCGCGGCCTGGCGACGATGCTGTTCGGCCAGAGCGGCTTTTTCATCGACCGCTTTCGCGGTGATTCGGGCGATGCATCGTCTGGCTGCACGGCTATGGCAACGTCTTCGAAAAGACGCTCGCCGCCGGCGAAACCATCGACATCGAACCAGGCGGCTGGCTGTTCAAGGATGCCTCGGTCAGGATGGAGACCAAGATCGATCGCCTGTCGAGCGGCTTCTTCGGCGCCAACATGAATTTCATCGTCAACCGATTCACCGGACCGGGCCGTGTCGGCATCCAGTCGATGTATCTGCATATGCCGACGGAGGAATAGTTGGGCGAAGGCCACTGGCGGGCAGCAATGGCGGCCGCGATCCGGCCATGCGTCATCGCGGCGTTTGCCGTGCCGGCTCACCACGGATATGCAAGGGCCATGACCAAATTGTTCCGCACTGCGGCGCTGGCGCTGCTCGCCATCATCATTTTCGCGACCTTGTCGCCGATCCAGATGCGGCCGCATCTCGCTGAAGCAAATGTCGAGCGTGCCATGGCTTATGTCCTGCTGGGCTTCGCCCTGGCGGTCGGCTTCCCCAACCGACTGTATCAAGTGGTGATCTTTGTGGCTGTGATCGCCGGCATGCTGGAACTGCTTCAGCTCATTGATCCCGGTCGCCATGCACGCCTCATCGATGCATTGGTGAAAGCCTTTGCCGGGGTGGTTGGGATCGTCGCGGGACACCTGATCGTCAGGGCCGGCCGGCAAAAGAGCGAGAGCTAGGCGCGGCAGCAATCCGCCGCGGAGGATCGAGCCTTCGCTAGGCAGCGGGAACCCCCACATTGTCGATTAGCCTGGTTTTGCCGAGCCATGCTGCTGCGAGAAGACGCCCTTCGCGGTTTCGACGCCATGGCGCAAGCGTCAGGCTTTCGCGTGCCTCGACATAGTCGACCTTCTGGAAACCGGCGGCGATGAGGTCGCGGATAGCCTCTTCGGTTGCGTCGTTTTGGTGGGCGCCTGCCGCCAGGGCCACTGCCGTTTTGCGCAATATCACGTTGAGTTGGCGGGCGACCTTCAGTTCGGCCTCATCGAGATAGGCGTTGCGTGACGACATGGCGAGACCATGCGCGTCGCGTATCGTCGGGGCGCCGACGATGTCGACGGGCAGGTCGAGATCGCCGCAGAGCTGTCTCACCACGCAAAGCTGCTGGTAGTCCTTCTCGCCGAAGACCGCAAAGTCGGGCGTTGCCTGCAGGAGGAGCTTTGCCACGACGGTGGCGACGCCTTCGAAAAAGGTCGGCCGAAAGTCCGATTCGAGCCCGGCGGAGGGGCCGCCGACCGAGATTTTCGTGGCGAAGCCGGCGGGATACATCTCGCCAACCGTCGGTGTGAAAGCAAGGTCGGCCTTTGCCGCGCCGAGCCGATCGAGATCGCGGGCGAGTTGGCGCGGGTACTTGTCGAGGTCTTCGCTCGGCGCGAACTGTGTCGGGTTGACGAAGATCGACACGACGCAGCGCTCGGCTTTTTCGAGTGCGATCCTGACCAGCGAGATGTGCCCGTCGTGCAAAGCGCCCATAGTCGGCACCATGGCGACACGAAGGCCGTCACGGCGCCAGTCATGGATTTGCGTGCGAAGTGCGGCAACGCTGTCGACGACGACGGGTTGGCTCATGCGTCATCCCTGCTGTTTGTCGCCGAAAAGACATGGCCGGGGCCCGGGAATGTCCGGTTTCGCACTTCTGCTGCATAGCTCTTTGCGGCATGCGAGATCACGCTGCGCAGGTCGGCGTATTCCTTGACGAATTTCGGCACGCGATCGACGGTCAGCCCGACCATGTCGTCGATGACCAGGATCTGGCCGTCGCAGTCGCCGCTGGCGCCGATGCCGATGGTTGGGATGGCGAGGCGGCGGCTGATATCGGCGGCGACCCTCTCGACCGTGCCTTCGATGACCACCGAGAAAGCCCCGGCGTTCTCGACGGCGAGCGCATCGCGAAGCAATGCCGCAACAGCCTCCTCGGTGCGGCCTTTGATCTTGTAGCCGCCGTCCTTCTCGACCGATTGCGGCTGCAGGCCGATATGCCCCATGACCGGAATGCCGGCGGCGACGATGGCCGCGATCTGGCTAACCATGTCGACGCCGCCTTCGAGCTTCACCGCCTGGCAGCCGGTTTCGTCGACGACCCGCCGCGCCGAGGCGACGGCAAGTGCTGCCGTGACCTCATAGCTGCCAGCCGGCAGGTCGACGACGACGCAGGCACTGGCCGAGCCGCGCATCACGGCTTGCCCATGCGCGATCATCATCTCCAGGGAGGCACCCAGTGTCGTCTTGTGGCCATGGAGGACCATGGCGACACTGTCACCGACCAGAAGCAGATCGACATGGTGATCAAGCAGACGGGCGATGGGATAGGTATAGGCGGTCAGGCAAACGATCGGCGTGCCGCCCTTGCGGTGGCGAATCGCCTCGGCGCTGATGCGCATGTCGGTGGTCGGCAATTCCGTGGCCAATCGTCACCTCCTTTGGCCTCAAGCCGGGCTGGATACAAGCATGGGCGCGCAGAGCTTTAGAAACACCGCAAAGGCTTGGCAAGCGTGCATGCAGCCACCGGCAGGATCACAGGCTTGTGTGGGGTTTCGGGAAAGCCATTTGCGCACACGCCGTGGCAAAACCCTTGCCTTCGGCAAGGCCTGACGCCATAAGCAGGAAACGGGCGCTGCTGGCGCGAGGGTTTTGAAATGAAGACTTTCCTTACGCAGTTTTTCACCTGGTGGAACAGCCAGACGATAGGAACCCGCCTGCACACGTGGCGGTATGGCAAGAAGGTCGGCCAGGACGAGACCGGCAATTTTTACTACGAAGGCGGCATCGATTCGGAAGGCCGCACGCGCCGCTGGGTCATCTACCGCAATTATTCGGAAGCTTCGGCGATACCGCCCGGCTGGCACGGCTGGATGCACCACCGTGTCGACGTCGCGCCGTCCAGCGAGGACTACAAGCCACGCGACTGGCAGAAGCCGCATCAGCCCAATCTGACCGGCAGCCCGGCGGCCTATCGCCCGAAGGGCTCGGTGCTCACCAATCAGCATCGCCCGCAGGTCACCGGCGACTACGATGCCTGGACACCCGGGTCGTAGCGACAGGGTGCAAGCCGGTCCTTTATCGCCACAATTGGTGTTTAGCTGCTTGCTGATCAGAAAACGGCGACTAGCCTTGGCGATCGACAGAATCACCCGGGCGCGAACCACCGGTATCTTTGCATGAGCTTTTCTTACTCAATATCGGCCAGTCTGGCGCTAGCCGCCGGTCTTGCCGTCAGCACCGTGGCCTTCGCCGCTTCGCCTGAGCCCGCGGCACCCGCGCCGGCGCCGCCCGCGGGAGCGGACCGGGTTACCAATGCCGTTGCCGAGTTTGCCGGTATCGACAAGATCACCGGCCGGATCATCACCTTCGATGTCTATATCGACGAGACGGTGCAGTTCGGCGCTTTGCAGGTGACGCCGCGCGTCTGCTATTCGCGGCCGCAGGCGGAGGCGCCGAAGACCGATTCCTTCGTCGAGGTCGACGAGATCACGCTCGACCGCAAGATCCGCCGCATCTTCACCGGCTGGATGTTTGCCGAAAGCCCCGGCCTCAACGCCGTCGAGCATGCCGTCTACGACGTCTGGCTGAAGGCCTGCAAGCAGAAGTCGGATGTGCCGGCGCCCGACGGAGCCAAGGCTGACGCAACCAAAGCGGAGGCTCCCAAGCCCGCCGCAGCCAAACCGGAAGCCGCGACCACTCCGGACGTCACAACGCCTGATGTGACGGAGCCGGACGCTTCGGAACCCGATACTACCGACACCAACTGATCCCCCGGAACCGTCCTGGCCACAATGCGTTGGGCCACGGACGAGCGCACATTCATGCGCAAGGAGGATCTTCCGATGTCAGACAGCAAACGGATCACGGCTAGCAAGGCCGAATTGCTGGAACTCGAAAAGGGATTCTGGACGGGCGACTCCGCCTACTACGCGGCCAACGCCGACACCGAATGCCTGGTGGCATTTCCGCAGATGGCACAGGCGATGGACAATGCGGATCTGGCCAAGACCGCGGCCAAGCCCAACCGCTGGCGCAACCTGCAGATGGATCTCAAGGGCATTATCGAGCCGGGCAGCGACATCATCATGCTGACTTACGAGGCGCGTGCGACACGGGAGAATGGCGAGGCTTATGCCGCGCTGGTCAGCACCGGCTACGTCCATCGCGCCAACGGCTGGAAGATGATGTTCCATTCGCAGACGCCATTGGAAGCCGCTACCGGGAAGTAGGCTCAATCCTCAGGGATAGAATATTGCCTCGCCCTTCAACGCATCGGCGAGCATCTTCTCATACTTGCCGCGCGGCACGTCGACCGCGCCGAACCGCTTGAGGTGCTCGGTGGTGAACTGCGTATCAAGCAGAGCAAAGCCCCGCGCCTTCAAGCGCTCGACGAGGTAGAAGAGGCAGGTCTTGGAAGCGTCCGTCTCTCTGGCGAACATGCTCTCGCCAAAAAACACCCGGCCGAGCGACACGCCATAGAGGCCGCCGACCAGCCGGTCCTCACGCCACGCTTCGACCGAATGACAATGGCCTATCCGATGCAACTCGATATAGGCTTCGCGGATCGGCGCATTGATCCAGGTCGAGCGCCGCTCCGCGCGCTTTTCGGCGCAGCCGTCGATGGTCGCCTCGAAATCGAAATCGAAACGGATGTCGAAGGGATGTTTCTTGATCGTTTTCCAGAGACTTTTCGGCGTGTGAAAGCCGTCAAGCGGGATGATGCCACGTGTCTCCGGCCGCACCCAGAACACCTCCGGGTCGCCGGCACTTTCTGCCATTGGGAAGACGCCCGAGGCGTAGGCCTTGAGCAGCAGGTCGGTGGGGATGCGATAGCCGGGCGCGTAGGGGCGGGTCATCGCGTCTCCGCGCTACTCTTCCTTGGCCAGGGATTTTTCCAGCCAGTGGATGTCATAATCGCCATTGGCGATGTCGGCATTGCCGACGAGATCGCGAAACAGCGGCAGCGTCGTCTTGATACCGTCGACGACGAACTCGTCCAGGGCGCGGCGCAGGCGCATCATGCACTCGACGCGGTTACGCCCATGTACAATCAGCTTGCCGATCAGGCTGTCGTAATAGGGCGGGATCTTGTAGCCGGAATAGACGCCGGAATCGACGCGGATGCCCAGACCACCCGGTGTGTGGAAATGGGTGATCGTACCGGGCGAGGGGGTGAAGGTGCGTGGGTCCTCGGCGTTGATGCGGCATTCGATGGCGTGGCCGTTGAACTTGATGTCCTCCTGCTTCACCGAGAGGCCGCCGCCGGAAGCGACGCGGATCTGCTCATGCACGAGATCGATGCCGGTGATCGCTTCCGTCACCGGATGCTCGACCTGCAGGCGCGTGTTCATCTCGATGAAATAGAACTCGCCATTTTCGTAGAGGAACTCGATCGTGCCGGCGCCGGAATAGCCGAGGTCGGCGATCGCCTTGGCGCAGATGCCGCCGATACGGGCGCGCTCTTCGGCATTGAGGGCCGGCGAGGGCGCCTCTTCCCAGACTTTCTGGTGGCGGCGCTGCAAGGAACAGTCGCGCTCGCCGAAATGCACGCCGCGGCCAAAGCCGTCGCCGAACACCTGCACCTCGATATGGCGCGGCTTTTCCAGGTATTTCTCGATGTAGACCGCATCGTCGCCGAAGGCCGCACCGGCTTCCGTGCTCGCCGTTTGCAAGGCGACCTCAAGGTCGGCCTCGGTAAGCGCTACCTTCATACCGCGCCCGCCACCACCGGCCGATGCCTTGATGATCACGGGATAGCCGATCTCGGCGGCAATGCGCCTGGCTTCCTTTTGGTCGGTGACGGCACCGTCCGAACCGGGCACAACCGGAATGCCGAGGCGCTTGGCGGTTCGCTTGGCCTCGATCTTGTCGCCCATGATGCGGATATGGTCGCCGGACGGACCGATGAAGGTGATGTTGTGCGCGGCCAGTATGTCGGCGAACTTGGCGTTCTCCGACAGGAAGCCGTAGCCCGGATGCACGGCGTCGGCACCGGTGATTTCGCAGGCCGCAACGATCTGATGGATGTTGAGATAGCTGTCGCGCGATGGCGGCGGACCGATGCAGACGCTCTCGTCCGCGAGCCGCACATGCATGGCGTCGGCATCGGCGGTCGAATGCACCACCACCGTCTGGATGCCGAGTTCCTTGCAGGCGCGCAGTACCCGGAGGGCGATTTCGCCGCGATTGGCGATGAGGATCTTCTGAAACATCAGGCCCGCTCTACTCGATCACGACGAGCGGCATGCCATATTCGACCGGCTGCGAATCCTCGAAAAGGATCGCGGTCACCGTGCCGGCGCGTGGCGAGGGGATCTGGTTCATCGTCTTCATTGCTTCGATGATCAGCAGCGTCTGGCCTTCCTTGACCTTCTGGCCGACTTCGATGAATGCCTTGGCGTCCGGCGACGGCGCCAAATAGGCCGTGCCGACCATCGGTGAGGTGACCGCATTCTTGGAAAGGTCCGCCACCACAGGCACGGCAACGGCGGCAGCCTGCGCTGCTGCCGGCGCATAGGCCGGTTGCGGCGCCGCGATTGCATGAACGGCCGGCGCCTGCCGCGAGACGCGCACCTTCAGGTCGCCCAGTTCAACCTCGATCTCGGTGAGGTTGGTGTCGTTCAGTATGCCCGCCAGATCGCGGATCAGTTGCTGGTCAACACCGGTCTTCTTTATCGACATTTTCGAGCCTTCTGTTTGTTGGCCGGTCATAGGCGTGCGGCCAGCGCCTGTAGCGCCAGCGTATAGCCGAGCGGCCCAAAGCCACAGATCATGCCGACGGCGACCGGCGCGACCATGGAGACGTGGCGGAATGGTTCCCGCGCATGGATGTTGGAAAGATGAACTTCGGCCACCGGCAATGGTGCGACGGCGCGGATGGCGTCGTGGATGGCAATCGAGGTGTGGCTGTAGGCGCCCGGATTGATGACGATGCCGACGGCCTTGTCGCCGGCTTCCTGAATCCAGTCGACAAGGTCGCCCTCATGGTTCGACTGGCGGAAATCGATCTCGAACCCCAGCGCCGTGCCTGCCTGCTTGCAGTCGTCGGCGATCGCGGCAAGCGTCTTGCCGCCATAGATGCCCGGCTCGCGCTTGCCGAGCGCGTTGAGATTGGGACCGTTCAGGACGAAAACCGTTTTCAAAAAAGCCGACCTTTCCCGGCGCCGTCATCAAGCCGGCGCGCTGGGCCCTCTATAATGGGCATAGCCGCCCGCGGAAAGAGCGCAAGTGCGTTCTTTCACTGTCCACAACAGGCGGAAATGTGCCAGTGAGAGATAGCTGGCGAGCAAGATCAGAGCGCGGCTTTCGCCGCCTCGATCTTTTCAGCCAGCACTTCCTGCCCGAGCGCCCCGAACACCACCTCGTTGCCGACGACATAAGACGGCGTTCCGGTGATCGCCAGCTTGTTGGCAAGATCGTAGGTCTTGGCGAGGGCCTCGTTGATTGTCGGGTCCTTCATCTTCTCGCGCAGCGCCGCTTCGTCGGCGCCGAGCGACAGCGCGACCTTCATGGCCGCCGCCTCGGTGGCGCGTCCCTGACCGCCGAGCAACGCATTATGGAACTCGCCGTACTTTTCCGGGTGCATCAGGTGGAAGGCCATCGAGACCACGCTCGCCTTCTGCGAATCCGGTCCGAGGATGGGGAATTCCTTGAGCACGAAACGCAGGTCCGGATCGGTCTTGGTCAGCGCCTTCATGTCGTCGATGGCACGTTTGCAGAAGCCGCAATTATAGTCGTAGAACTCGACGATGGTGACCTTGCCGGTCGGATTGCCGACGACGCCGTCGAAGGCGGAGTTGAAAATCTGGTCCTTGGCATCCTTGATCACGCCGAGATGAGCGATGCGCTGCTCTTCCTTCTGCTTGGCCTCAAGCGCATCCTGGACTTCCAGGAGGACTTCCGGGTTTTTCAACAAATAGTCGCGGATGATGCCTTCGACCTCGGTGCGGTCGATCTTGGTATCGGCCGCCGCCGTCTCGACCGGCTGTGCGGTCCCGGCCTTGGCGATCTGCGGGTTTCCGGCAACGAATCCGAAAGCCAGCATGGCCAGAGCGACCGCAACCCCCGTGGTGCCCAGCAGCAGTGCCTTTTTCATCGTTCCTGTTCCTTCTGCCTGTTTTCCGGTCTGGCTATGTCGTGGCGCGCGGCCGGAAGGTTCACTTGATCTTGGTTGACGGCTTGTAGTTTATGATATCCTGGGCGCGAAGCCAGCGCGGCTCGCCGCGTTTCATCTGCTGCTGCGCCCGCATGGCGAAAATCTTCGCATCCTTGTAGTTGCCGGAATAGAAATGGCTTTCGGCGGTGGCAAGTTCAGCGCCAGGTATGTCGCCCAACTCGCCATAGGCCTGCGCCAGATAGCGATATCCGGCTGAATTTTCCTTGTCGCGACCGAGGCCATTGTTGATCTGCACGACGGCTTTTTTGAGGGAGTCGGGCGTGCCGACGGCCATCAGCGCCTGGCCCACGGACACCGGCAGCAGACCGGACCGAGCCGAATCGAGGCTGACCGCCTTGGCATAGGCGTCCGCAGCTTCCTTGGGTTTGTTGGCTTTCATCAGGATGTCGCCGCGCAGTTCCTGGAAGTAGGCATTCTTCGGTTGCGCCCTGATCAGTGCATTGGTCTTGGCGAGGGCGGCGGCGATGTTGCCGAACAGGTAGGTCGACTGGGCGTCGCCGTACTGGGCGGCGAGGGTTCCTTGCATCTTTCGCATCAGCCGGGACGCGGCCGCCTGGCCTTCCATGTAAACGGCGATCTTCACCCGCATCATGTCATGGCGCTGCTGCAGCGCGGGCGGGTCCGGCCTGTCGACATTGGGGTCCTGTTTCACCAGCACTTCGAGATTGGCGATGCGGTCCTGCGGCATCGGATGGCTGATCCGATACGGATCGACCTGGGCGCCCGAAAGCGAAAGTGCGGTCTGGAAGCGGCGGAATGTCTTCAGCATGCCCATGCCGGACTGGCCGGTGGCGTTGAGATAGGTGATCGCCGAGCGGTCGGCCGTCATCTCCTCGGTGCGCTGATAGGCGAGGATGCTGCGCTGTGCCATTTCGCCGCCGCCGGCAGCCACGCCCATGCCGGCGCCGGCGAGACCGCGGCTGCTGGTTGTGGCACCGGCGACAATGGCGCCGGCGCCAAGCAATGTCGCGATGACGGCCATCGTCTTGGCTCGTTCGAGCTGGTCGCGCAGCTTCTGCTGGTGGCCGCCGGCAATATGACCGGCTTCGTGCGCGATGACGCCGATGATCTCGTTGGGCGTTTCAGCCGTCATCAGCGCGCCGGTGTTGATAAACAGCCGACGCCCGGTGACGAAGGCGTTGAAACTCTGGTCGTTGACCAGAACGATGTCGATGCCGTCATTCGCCAGGCCGGCCGCCCTGAAGATCGGCCGCGCGTAATCGCGCACCAGCGCCTCGATCTCGGCGTCGCGCACCACCGGCACGTTCTGGGCGAAGGCGCTGACCGAGCTCGACATTGCAACGACAACGCCAAGCGAAAGCGTCGCGAAGACGCGCGCTGCCTGGGCAATCGTCGATCTGGGTCGGCTCAACATGATGTGTCCACTGGTAGACGAGCGGGCGAAAGATGAAAAGTCGGCGCCGGAAACTTCCTCAACTTGTGATCCTCACATCAATCGGGCATTTGTGCGGCACATGCGCCAGTGCCTGGCGCCGTCAGTCATCGGGAATACTGGTTAAATGGTCGTTTCGCTCTCACGCCGTGGCAATGTCGAGCCCTTCCATGCGATGGACATTCTGGCAGAGGCAAACCGGCTGAAGTCCCAGGGCGTGCCGGTTGTTTCGATGGCCGTCGGCCAACCCTCCGATCCCGCACCGGTTCTGGTTCGTGCCGCAGCAGCCAAGGCGCTGCAGGATGGGCGCATCGGCTACACCGACGCGCTCGGACTGGCAGGTTTGCGCAAGGCGATCGCCGGACACTACGCCGATCACTATGGGCTTGAGATCGAGCCTGGCCGGATCGCGGTGACCACCGGATCGTCGGCCGCCTTCAATCTTGCCTTCCTGGCGATGTTCGATCGGGGTGACCGCGTCGCCATCGCGGCACCCGGTTACCCTGCCTACCGCAACATCATGGCCGCACTCGGCATCGAGGTGGTCGAGATCGAGGTCGGCGACGCCGCCTACCTGCATGCCGGCCATTTGGAAGCCGCGCATCGTGAAAAGCCGCTGAAAGGCGTTCTCTTCGCCAGTCCCGCCAATCCAACCGGCGCGGTCATACCAGCCGATGAACTGGCGGCCCTGGTAAGGACGGCACAGGACCTCGGCATCGCCGTCATCTCCGACGAAATCTATCACCGGCTGGCCTATGCCGCCCCCGACACCACGGCACTTGCCTATGGCGGCGATGTGACGGTGATCAATTCCTTCTCCAAATATTACTGCATGACCGGCTGGCGAATCGGCTGGATGGTGCTGCCGCAAGACCTGGTGCGGCCGGTCGAGCGCGTCGCCCAGAGCCTCTACATCTCGCCGCCGGAATTGTCGCAGATCGCCGCGATCGAGGCGTTCAGGGCGACCGAGGAGCTGGAGGCGGTAAAAGGCCGCTATGCCTGGAATCGCGAGCTCTTGATGAAACGCCTGCCGGAACTCGGCTTTCCGCTGGCGGCGCCCATGGACGGCGCCTTCTATGCCTTCTGTGACGTCACCAGGCATACCAATGACAGCATGGCCTTCGCACGCAAGATGCTGGCTGAGGCGCATGTAGCGGCGACGCCCGGCCGCGACTTCGACACTCAGGCGGGGCACCGGACCATGCGTTTCTCCTATGCCGGCAGCCACGACGACATGGTCGAGGCAATGGCGCGCATCGAACGCTGGTTGAGGTAGCACCATGCCGGAACTCGAACAGGCCTCCAAACTCGATCAGGCCTCCAAACTTGATCAGGCCCCCAACCTTGATCAGGCATTGGCCGAAGTCGCGGCCGAAATGGCCGATCGCACCGATCGCGGTGACGTCGCTTCCTACATTCCGCAGCTGGGCAAGGTCGATCCGAAGAAGTTCGGCATCGCCGCCGTCACCAATGACGGCCGCGTGCTGATGGCGGGTGACGCCGAACAGGCCTTTTCGATCCAAAGCATCTCGAAGGTGTTCACGCTGACGCTGGCGCTCGGCAATGTCGGCGACGCGCTGTGGCAGCGGGTCGGGCGCGAACCGTCAGGCAATCCGTTCAACTCGATCGTGCAGCTCGAGCATGAGAACGGCATTCCGCGCAATCCGTTCATCAATGCCGGCGCCATCGTCATTTCCGACATCCTGCTTGCCGGCCACCAGCCGCGTGAAGCGATCGGCGAAATCCTGCGCTTCATCCAGTTTCTGGCCGATGACGAGACGATCATTATCGACCGAGAGGTCGCGGCGTCCGAACGGGCCACCGGCTACCGCAACTTCGCGCTTGCCAACTACATGAAATCCTTCGGCAATCTCCACCATGCGCCGGAGTTGGCGCTGGGTGTCTACTTCCACCACTGCGCCATCGCCATGAGTTGCCGGCAACTGGCGCTCGCCGGCCGCTTCCTCGCCAATGGCGGCAAGAACCCGGCGACCGGGCATTCCGTGGTGTCGGCCGAGCGCGCACGCCGCATCGGCGCGATGATGCTGACCTGCGGTCACTATGATGGCTCCGGCGATTTCGCCTTCCGCGTCGGCATCCCCGGCAAGAGCGGCGTCGGCGGCGGCATATTGGGCATCGTGCCGGGCGTGGCGTCGCTTGCCGTCTGGTCGCCCGGCCTCAATGCCAACGGCAACTCCAAGCTGGGGTCGATCGCGCTGGAAAAGCTGGCCAGGATGATGAACTGGTCGATCTTCGCGCCGTGATGCATGTCGCCCAAAAGTGCGCAGCGGTTTTGGGACAACGACATGCAT
>NZ_RZQT01000112.1:0-19230 GCF_003998485.1 Mesorhizobium sp. M7A.F.Ca.CA.001.04.2.1 | reverse complement strand
CTCCCCTACTCCCCTACTCCCCTGCGAGCATCATGCCCTACCAATCCCCGATCTCCCCCGGCCGTTCCTGGTATGAGGACACGGCCGGCCCGCGGCCTGAATACCCGGCGCTGGATGGCGACCGGACATGCGACGTCGTTGTCATCGGCGGCGGCTTTACCGGCCTGTCGGCGGCAGCGCATCTGGCCAAGGCGGGCGCCAATGTCGTTTTGATCGAGGCGTATCGCTTCGGTGATGGCGCCTCCGGGCGCAATGGTGGCCAACTTGGCACCGGCCAGCGCGCCTGGGCCGAGGACCTGGAGGCCGAGTACGGCTTGTCCCGCGCCAAGGCTCTGTTTGATCTTGCCGAAGAGGCGAAGGCGCATCTCCTCGAATTCACTGCCGCCAACCAGATCGATATCGACTATATGCCGGGCCAGCTCTCGGTGGCGCACAAGCCGCGCTATGTCGATGACTACAAGGCGCATGCCGAGATCATGGCGAGCCGTTTTTCCTACCCGCATATCTCGTTCATGGATGCCAGGGAGACGGCGGAGCGGCTGGGCTCGACCGCCTATTTCGGCGGCACGCGCGACACCGGCACAGGGCACATCCATCCGATGAAGCTGGTGATCGGCACAGCGCGGGTGGCAGCGCTTGCAGGCGCGCAGCTGTTCGAGGGGACTCAATCAACCGGCATCATTTCCAGTGGCGGCAAGATCAAGGTTTCGACACCGAGAGGCACGGTGACGGCGCAGAAATGCCTGATAGCGGTCAACGCCTATGGCGGCGCGCTCGAGCCGGTGAGTGCCGCGCACGTCATGCCGATCGGTTCCTTCATCGGCGCGACGGTGCCTCTGGGAGCGGACTCGAACGTTTTGCCGGGCGGCGAGGCGGTCGACGATTCCCGCTTCGTCGTGCGCTATTTCCGCAAATCGAAGGACGGGCGGCTGCTGTTTGGCGGACGCGAGGTCTATGGCGTCAACGATCCCCGGGATATCCACATCCACATCCGCCGCCAGATCGCGGAACTCTATCCGGCGCTCGGGGATGTCGAGATCACGCATGGCTGGGGCGGCTATGTCGGCATTACCGTGCCAAGAAAGCCGTTCGTGCGCGAAGTGATGCCCAATGTGATCTCGGCCGGCGGCTATTCCGGCCACGGCGTCATGCTGTCGAACTACTTCGGTAAACTCTATGCCGAAACCGTTGCCGGCAACCGCGACCGGCTGAAGCTGATCGAGGATCTGAAAATCCCGCCTTTCCCTGGCGGCCGGCGTTTCCGCACGCCGCTGCTGTTCCTGGCGCTCAACTGGTTTGCGCTGCGCGACAGGATCTAGCCGGCCGGCCTGATGTAATATTGTAATATTTGTTGTAACATTTGTTGCCCGTGCGACGCATTGCGCAATTTCCCGCAAAGGCGCAGAATCCCCTATGTTGGCGTACTGATGCCACAATCGCAGGCGAAAGCTGCCGGTTCTGGGCGATTGTTCGGGGATTGTTGCGGGCCTGCCCGCGTTGTTTTTGGGACCGATGCGGATCAGACGCCGGACTTCCGGCACCGATCGAAAGAACGTCGGCCCGCTTATGGAGGTGGCAAGAGTGAGAGAGCCCTTCAGTTTCGGTACGCCGGAACGTCGGCGCTTTGCCATGCAGTTCGGATACGACATGCGGCCTTCCTTCTGGCAGGAAGTCCGCTCGAACTCGCATCTGGTGATCGCCGCGATCGGCACCGCCGCACTGCTTGGGGTCGCCGCCGTGGCGCTGTGGCTGGCGCTGCCGGCCAGCGACAGGCAAGCGGCAGCGAGCCCCGAACAGACCATTCCAACGGTTCCGGTGAAGACGACGAAAATAACCCCGGTTGGGGCCGCGGTCGCTGCGGCAGCCGTGCCGCAGGCGCGCAAGTCCGACGCAATTCCAACAACTGTGGCGGCCGCGCAAGACAACATTCCCGCACTCGCCGCCAATGACCCACGCTGGACCGGTTCCCAGCTGAAGGCCGCATCCGCGTCCGATTCGACTGCTCCCAGCCAGGTGGCGGACAAGGCACCCGACAAGCAAACGGCGGCATTCGCGCAGCCGGCAGCCGATACCGATGCCGCCACCGAACTTGCCAAGGTAGCCGCGCCCGGCGCAACCGCGGGCAACCATCCCGACGGCGCACAAACCGCCGCCATTCCCGAGGTGCAACCGCAAGTGCCGGCTCAAGAGCCAGCGGCAGAAGGTGATGACAGCCAGGCCAAGGCGAAGCCAAGGAAAGCCGCAGCCGCCGGAACAGGACGCATCCTGAGGGCCGTGACCATGCGAAGCGGCCCGAAGAAAAATGCCGCCGCCATCGGTACGGTGCCAGCCAAAACCTCGGTGCAGGTGATGAGCTGCAAGAAATGGTGCCAGATCACCTACAACGGCAAGACCGGCTGGATCTACAACAGCTACATCAAGACCGGCGCGTGAGACAGCGACAGTTGTCTGCGCTGACCGGGACGAAGCCGCCAGTTGCCTAAAGCGTGTTCGCGCCTGAACGGACTCAGGCGACCCGCTTTAGGTCTTTGTTTTATGCATGTCGTTCTCCCAAAACCGAGCTCACTTTTGGGCGACATGCATTGGTCACCGGCCGAGCAACCACCCGAAACGATGTCTTCTGCGGGCAAGTTTGCGCTTCGCGAGAAAATCCCGGTGTTCCTCGAAGGGCACTCCATAGAGGCCGCAAGCCAGGCAGTCGTCCCGCTTGCCGCAGTCCGCGATCCAGCATTTGATGTCATGCGTCCAGGAGAGTGCGACACGTTCCAGATGAAGATTGGAAGAGCTCTTCACCAGGATCAACTCGCCAGGCACCGCTGTCCGCCTGATGTAATCCGAGACCTCTTTCGGTGTGCGCAGTTCGACGAATCGGCCAGCGTCGCGGTCGGTCTGGCTGGCCTTCGAGCGATGCGCATGCTCGCCGACATAGATCACCTGGTTCGCGATCTCGCGCGCGCTTTTGTAGGCGCGGGCATACTTTGCGGTCGAATCGGTAAAGTCCGACAACTGGCCAAGAACGATCCGCTTTTCGCCAACGGTCGATTTTGCAATCATGTCCAAGGCAAGTGGCAGCGAATGCCACGGCGCCTTGACAGAGTCTAGAATGAAGTGCGGGCCGCCCTCGGGGCTGATCACCTGGCATCGGTTCACGAGGGGCTGAAATGTCTCGATCCTGTCCTTGACGGTCTGCGCAGGAACTCCAAGTTCGAGAGCCGCGGCCGCTGCCGCGACCACAGGCAGCGAGAAATGCTCCCCTGGAAATGCCGTCTGGAGGTCCAGCACGCCGCCGCGCCAGTGCAACTTCAAGCCAAGCGTGCGCGGATATGCTGCACTGATGTCGGTGATACGGTAATCGGCCGCGTCCGACTCGCCAAATGTGACGAAGCGTTGCGCGGATGCCATGGCGAGGACATGGGGATCATCGGCGTTGAGCACGGCCAGGCCGCCTGGTTCCAACGCCTCGACCAGTGCGCGCTTTTCACGAGCGACATTCTCCAAGGTTTTGAAGCTGGAGACGTGCTCGAGCCGGACCATTGTGACGACAGCGACGTGCGGCCGCAGCAACTCGGCCATCGGCTTGATTGAATTGATCGCCGACGCCGACACCTCAACGACGGCATAGTCCACGCCACTGATGCGACGCGAAAGCATCCTCGACAGCATCTGCAGCGAATGGAAAAGGAGCTGGACATGGACGGAACCGTGGCTGGCCAATATATGCCCAAGCAGCGCCGTTGTGGTCGACTTGCCGGAGCTGCCGGTTATGCCGATGAAGATCGACTTGCTTTTGGACCGGGCATATCTTGCCTTGTAGATCCTGACCCGCTGCCACAGGTTCTCGCGAATTTTCCGTAGTCTGGCATTCATCGCATAGCTGGTCCCAAGCCCTGATGACTTTGGGGAAGCCAGATGGTCAAGTCAACCGGACCAAGCATGAACAGCTATCTAAGCGCGTCACGCTTGACGGATTCAGGCGATGTGCTTCAGGCCCTGTTCTGTTCATATCGTTCCCAAAATCACGGCCATCTCTTGGCGATAAACGTCAGATGCAGCGGCCGCCATCGACCTCCAGCGCCACGCCGGTGATGAAGGCGGCCTCGTCCGAGGCCAGCCAGAGTGCAGCGTTGGCGATGTCGAGCGGCGTCGAAAGCCGGCCGAGCGGGATCGATGCCCGGAACTTCTCGCGGATTTCGGGCGTATCGGCGCCCATGAATTTCTCCAGCATGCCGGTCTCGCCGGCAACCGGGCAGAGGCAGTTGACGCGGATGTTCTTCGGCGCCAGTTCCACCGCCATCGATTTGGTGGCGGTGATCGCCCAGCCTTTCGACGCATTGTACCAGGTGAGGCCGGGGCGCGGCCGCAGACCCGCGGTGGAGGCCGTGGTCAGGATGACGCCGCCGCCCTGCCGCTCCATGATCGGCACCACGGCGAGTGCCGCGTGATAGATCGCCTTCACGTTGACGGCGGTTATCAGGTCGAAGGTCTCCTCGTCGACATTGAGCATGTCGCCGTTGCGATGGGTGTAGCCGGCATTGTTGACCATGATGTCGATGCGGCCGAAGGCGCTTTTGGCGGCATAGATCATCTCGTCGAATTCGGAGCGCAGCGAGACATCGGTCTGGGTCCAGATCGCCGCTTCGCCGATCTCGCCGGCGACGCGCTCAGCGCCCCTGGCGTTGAGATCGGCGACAACGACCCTGGCACCCTCCTGCGCAAAGCGCCTGGCGATGCCCTCGCCAAAACCGGACGCAGCACCGGTGATGACGGCAACCTTGTTTTCCAGACGCATGTTTTTCCCGCTCATGATTGACGATCAACCGACGCGCCGATAGCGCACATCCGCGCGAACCCGTGGCTTCTGGCCGGATTGCTCGAAGATGTGCGGCCATCGCCGATTTCTCCTTTGGCTTTCGCGTCGATCCCGCTCTATGCTGCAACTGCGAAGGCTTCCGGTGCCGCGCCTGTCGACAAGCCTCCGGGTCATCGGACTGTCAAGGGGCAGGCGCATACACCCAGATGTGACACCATGGCACTGGAAAATTTAAATCGATTAGATTATATCAGCCGCGTCACAGCGACCGGCGTCAGAGCGGACAGACCATGACCAGCCAGATCATCCCCGTCGATCCTTTCGACTTCATCATTTTCGGCGGCACCGGCGATCTGTCGGAGCGCAAGCTTCTGCCGTCGCTCTATTATCGCCAGCGCGACCATCAGTTTTCGGAGCCGACACGCATCATCGGCACCTCGCGCTCGAAGATGAGCGACGAAGAATTCCAGGCCTTCGCCAAGCAGGCGATCTCGGACCACGTCAAACCGGCCGACATCGACGCCAAGGAACTGAAGACTTTCCTGGCGCGGCTGTCCTACGTCTCCGCCGATGCGACGAGCGGCGCCGGCTTCGACAAGCTCAAGAAGGCGATCGGCGACAGCGACCGCATCCGCGCCTTCTACCTGGCGGTGGCGCCGGCGCTGTTCGGCGACATCTCGCACAAGCTGAAAGAGCACAATCTGATCACGCCGAACTCGCGCATCGTGCTGGAAAAGCCGATCGGCCGCGATCTTGATTCGGCACGCAAGCTCAACGACCTGGTCGGCGACGACTTCCACGAAAGCCAGATCTTCCGCATCGACCATTATCTCGGCAAGGAGACGGTGCAGAACCTGATGGCGCTGCGCTTTGCCAACGCGCTCTACGAACCGTTGTGGAATTCAGCCCATATCGACCATGTCCAGATCACCGTGGCCGAGACCGTCGGCCTGGAGGACCGCGTCACCTATTACGACAAGGCCGGCGCGCTGCGCGACATGGTGCAGAACCATATGCTGCAGCTCTTGTGCCTCGTCGCCATGGAAGCGCCGTCGTCGATGGATGCCGACGCCGTTCGCGACGAAAAGCTGAAGGTGCTGCGGGCACTGAAGCGCATCAACGGCAACGAAGCGCCGAAGCACACCGTGCGCGGGCAGTATCGCGCCGGGGCTTCGGCCGGCGGACCGGTGAAAGGCTATGTCGAGGAACTCGGCAAGGACAGCAACACCGAGACCTTCGTCGCCATCAAGGCCGAGATCGGCAATTGGCGCTGGTCGGGCGTTCCGTTCTATCTGCGTACCGGCAAACGGCTGGCGACGCGGGTTTCGGAAATCGTCATCGAATTCAAGCCGATTCCGCATTCGATCTTCGGCGACAGCGCCGGACCGATCTTCGCCAACCAGCTTGTCATCCGGCTGCAGCCGGACGAAGGCGTCAAGCAGTTCATCATGATCAAGGATCCGGGCCCGGGCGGCATGCGGCTGCGCCAGATTTCGCTCGACATGAGTTTCGCGCAATCCTTCGACGGCCGCGCACCGGACGCCTATGAGCGGCTGATCATGGACGTCATCCGTGGCAACCAGACCCTGTTCATGCGCCGTGACGAAGTCGAGGCGGCGTGGAAATGGATCGACCCGATCCAGAATGCCTGGGAAAGTGCCAGGCAGGAGGCGCAGGGCTACACGGCGGGCACCTGGGGCCCATCGGCCTCGATAGCGCTGATCGAACGTGACGGGCGGACATGGCACGAGAGCAATTGAACAGCGCCGCCTACAGCTGGAACGGCTTCACCGGGCGCCAGGAACTGGCGGCAGCCCTGGCCGGCCATGTTGCAGGCAGACTGACCAAGGCGATCGCCGAGCGCGGCACGGGGTTGCTCGCCGTCTCCGGCGGCACCACGCCGGCAAAATTCTTCGCCGCCCTTTCAGCGATACCCATCGCCTGGGACAAGGTGATCGTGACGCTGGTCGACGAGCGTTTCGTGCCGGCCTCCTCGCCACGCTCCAATGCCGGGCTGGTGGCCGCCAATCTGTTGCAGAACGCGGCCAAGGCGGCTCGTTTCGTGCCGCTCTATCACGAAGCCACCAGCATCGAGGATGCGGCCTCGTCCGACGATGCAGCGCTCCGATCCTTGCCCTGGCCGCTCGATGTCGTCGTGCTCGGCATGGGGCCGGACGGCCACACCGCCTCGTTCTTTCCCGATGCCGCCGACCTGGCAACACTGCTCGACCCGTCTTCCGACAGGATCGTGCTGCCGGTTCATGCGGCAAGTGCGGGCGAGCCGCGGCTGACCCTGTCGCTGGCCCGCATCGTCGAAGCCGGCTTCATCGCGCTGCACATCGAGGGTGAGGACAAGCGTATCGCCTTCGACGGCGCGGTGGCGCCCGGGCCGCGAAAGCCAATCCGCGCCGTGCTCGACGCAGCGCAAAAGCCCGTAGAGGTTTTCTGGGCACCCTGATTCTCGATTTACACCGGTCCCGGCAAACGGCGGGAGGATGTTTCCGGGACCTCGCCTGAAAGGACCGACACCATGACCGCCAGACGCGACATCGAAGCCATCACCGAACGCATCCGCCAGCGCTCAAAGCCCGGCCGCGAGCGTTATCTCGGCCGCATCGCCGAGGCGTCGAACCGCACCGCCAACCGGGCCGTTTTGTCGTGCGGCAACCTCGCTCACGGCTTTGCGGTGTGCAGCCCCTCGGAAAAGCTCGCGCTGGGCGCCGACAAGGTGCCGAACCTCGGCATCATCACCTCCTATAACGACATGCTGTCGGCGCATCAGCCGTTCGAGAGCTTCCCCGCGCTGATCAAGGATGCAGCCCGCGAAGCCGGCGGCATCGCCCAGGTGGCAGGCGGCGTGCCGGCGATGTGCGACGGCGTCACCCAGGGCCAGCCCGGCATGGAGCTGTCGCTGTTTTCGCGCGATGTCATCGCCATGGCCGCCGCGATCGGCCTGTCGCACAACATGTTCGACGCCGCCGTCTATCTCGGCGTCTGTGACAAGATCGTGCCGGGGCTGGTGATCGCCGCCCTCACCTTCGGCCATCTGCCGGCGGTGTTCATTCCGGCCGGACCGATGACATCAGGCCTGCCCAATGACGAAAAGGCCAAGGTCCGCCAGCTCTACGCCGAGGGCAAGGCCGGACGCGCCGAACTGCTGGAGGCCGAGTCCAAATCTTACCATGGACCGGGCACCTGCACCTTCTACGGCACGGCGAATTCCAACCAGATGCTGATGGAGATCATGGGCCTGCACACGCCGGGCGCGTCCTTCGTCAATCCAGGCACGCCGCTGCGCGAGGCTTTGACCCGCGAGGCGACCAAGCGGGCGCTGGCGATTACTGCGCTTGGCAACGCCTATACGCCCGTCGGGCGGATGATCGACGAGCGCTCGATCGTCAACGGCGTCGTCGGCCTGCATGCCACCGGCGGCTCGACCAATCACACCATCCACCTGATCGCCATGGCGGCGGCGGCCGGCATCGCCATCACATGGCAGGATATTTCCGACCTGTCGGAAGCGGTGCCGCTGCTGGCGCGGGTCTATCCGAACGGCCTCGCCGACGTGAACCATTTCCACGCCGCCGGCGGGCTCGGCTTCCTGATCCGCGAACTGCTCGACGAAGGCATCCTGCATGAGGATGTGCAGACGGTGTGGGGAGAAGGCCTGCGGCCTTATGCGGTCGAGGCAAAGCTCGGCGCCGACGGAGGCGTGGTGCGCGAAGCCTCGCCGCGGACAAGCGGCGACGAGAAGGTGCTGGCGCCTTTCAACAAGGCGTTCCAGGCGACCGGCGGCCTGAAGGTGCTGTCAGGCAATCTCGGCCACGCCGTCATCAAGACTTCCGCGGTGAAGCCGGAGCGGCGTGTCATCGAGGCGCCGGCCAGGGTCTTCGACAGCCAGCAAGGGCTGAACGATGCGTTCAAGGCAGGCACGCTGACCGGCGATTTCATCGCCGTCATCCGCTTCCAGGGGCCGAAGGCCAATGGCATGCCGGAACTGCACAAGCTGACCACCGTGCTCGGCATCCTGCAGGATCGCGGCCAGCGCGTGGCGCTGGTCACCGACGGGCGCATGTCGGGCGCCTCAGGCAAGGTGCCGGCGGCGATCCATGTGACGCCGGAGGCGGTCGAGGAGGGTCCTATCGCCAGGATCCACGAAGGCGACATCATCCGGCTCGACGCCGATGCCGGCACGCTGGAAGTGCTGGTGCCGGCCGGCGATTTCGCGCTGCGCCGGACGGCGGATGCCGATCTCATCGGCAACGAGTTCGGGTTCGGCCGCGAGCTGTTTGCCGGCTTCCGGCAATTGGTCGGCCGCGCCGATCATGGCGCCAGCGCCTTCGGCACGGCCTGACGGCAGTTCTGCGCAACCCATGAAAAGGGGCGGCACTTGGCCGCCCTCTTGCGGTTGTGCATACGATTCTATTGCACGGTTAGCTCGGCTCGCTCGCCGGCTTTGACCGTCACGTTGCCTTCTTTCGAACTGTTGTCGGATTTCTCCGAGACGACGGCATAGTCGCCCGCCGGGATCGCTGCCTGGTACTTCTGGTCGAATGCATAGCCAAGCGACTTGCGGTTGCCGTTGATGTCCTTCTTGGCCTCGAAAATCTCGATCTTCGAGGCTCCCGGCGCGGTGATCGCCAGCACGCCGGCATTCATTGCGATTTTCAGATCCTGAAATTCGCCGACCTTGACGGTGAACGGCTGCTCGACAACGGCGAGATCAACCGTCGCAATCAAGACATAGTCATCGGCCGGCAGATCGAATTTGCTGTCGGGTCCGTAGGCATAGGTCACCTCGTCCCTGGTTCCATCGATCTTCTTTTTTGCCTTGAGCACCTTGAAGCCGATGCCTGAACCGTCCGCCTTGTCGCCGCCGGCAGCATAATAAGCATTGGCAACGACATGGCCGACACCGACAATCATGTCCTTTTCCACGGTCTTGCCGGCAGCCAGCGGAATCGTTTCGGTAGCCACGCCCTGCCCGATCGTGACCGTCACTTTCTCGTCGCCGGCCGGCAACACGGCTTTCGTGGTCCCATAGAAGGTGGCGGGCATGTCAGCACCCGGATAATCGATGACGATAGCCGCGCCATCGACGACATCTGCCCCCTCGCTCGGTCGCGGATGGATGATGAGCGTGCCGGCATTCAAGTTGAAGAGAGGCGCGTAGACTTGGCCCGCCTCGATCTTGACTTTCTGCTCGGTCTTGGCCTGGCCGTCGCTGGCCACGACGATATAGTCGCCCGGTTCCAGATTGGCCTTGTAGGCGCCGTATTCGGTACTGACGTAGTCGCCGCGCGTGCCGTCGGGTTTCGCCTTGTAGATCTCCCAGGCATTGCCGTCAGTGACGGGATCGCCGCCCTCGGCAAGCACCGCTATCGGCAGGAAATTGAAGTCCGGTTTGGCCGGCTCGGGCGCGGGTGCCGGCGCAGGTGCCGGAGCCGGTTCAGGAGCAGGTGCCGGCGCCGCCACGGTCTCGGCAAGCGCCTCCTGCAGCGCCTTCTCGTCGGAGGCCTGGATGTATTTGCCGCCGGTGTTGTCGGCGAGGCAGGCGATCTGCTTGCCCTCGTCGGCGGTCAGGCCGAAGCCGACGACATCGGCGGTGAAGTCGACGCCGGATGCCTCGAGCTCCTTGCCAAGCGCGCAGGGGTCGCCGCCGCATGTTTCGAGCCCGTCGGTGATGAGCACGACGGTCGCCTTGTCCTCGGTGTATCTCAGCGCCTCGGCCGCCTGTTTGACCGCCGCCGTCAGCGGCGTCTTGCCGAGGAATTTCAGGCTGTCGGCGGCGGCCGAAATGGCGCTGCCCGAACCTGCCTGCGGCGGCACGATCAGCTGGATGTCGTCGCAGCTGCCCTTCTCGCGATGGCCGTAGGCCATGAAGCCGATCTCGTCGTCGGTGGGGACCGATTGAAGCACGGTTCGAAGCGACTCGCGGGCGATTTCGAGCTTGGGCTTGCCGTCGATCTGCGCCCACATCGAGCCGGACGCATCGAGAATGATGATGACCTTGTTTGCGGCGAAGCCGAACGTCGTCATCGACAAAAGGAGGATCGCCGCAGCGACGCCCCGTGCAAGTCCCGCCATCGAAATCTCCTAAATCCGCCCCTGATCCGGGCGGCAAGCTATTTGACGCGGCGCCGGGACACAAGTCCGGGCGCCCGGTGCGCAGGGCTGCGGACCCAGCTTAACAAAAGTCCTGACGACAGCCAGTTCGGCGGCGGCAGCAGCCTTTTCCCCGGTAATAGGAATTTTTTCTTGACACCATGACCTCAGCTAAGGTACATATTTGGCTATGGTGCTGATTTGCGCCGGTGACCCGCCGCAATAGGCGGGTTTATTCGTTTGATTCGCCCGTCAGCTTACGCGCGGCGAAGGCCCCGAAAGAACCCATTAACCCGAATTCATGGCCTTGGCCCGATGCGCCGGGGCCGAATGCCGAACTTTCAACCAAAACGAAAACCAGCTTAGTAAGTCGTGCGGCGTTCTTCCGAAGGCGGCCTGCCGAATTGCAGCCGGTAGCTCTGGGCGAAGTAGGAATGCGAGGTGAAGCCCGTCGCGATCGCCACGTCGAGGATCGGCATGTTGGTCTGGCGCAGCAGTTCGCGCGCCCGCTCCAGCCGCAATCGCATATAGTAACGGCCGGGCGTGACGCTGAGATGGCGCAGGAACAGGCGCTCGACCTGGCGCACCGAAAGGCCGGCGGATTTGGCCAGCTGTACCGCCGAAAGCGGCTCGTCGAGGTGGTCGGCCATCAGTTCGACGATGCGCCTGAGCTTCTCCGACTTGCCGGTCAGGTCGCGTTCGGGTCCGACGCGCTGACGGTCGCCGGCCGAGCGGATGCGTTCGTGCTGGAACTGGTTGGCGACGCCATTGGCCAGGTTCGAGCCGAAATCGCCGCGCACGATCTCCAGCATCAGGTCGATCGAAGTGGTGCCGCCGGCACAGGTGTAGCGCTTGCGATCGATCTCGAAGACGTTGCCAGTGCAGTTGATGTCGGGGAATCGCTCGACGAAGCCGGCACGGTTTTCCCAATGGATGGTGCAGCGATAGCCTTCAAGCTGGCCGGCCTCGGCCAGCAGGTAGGACCCGACCGACAGGGCACCCAGCGCATTGCCGCGCCGGCCCCAGCTTCGCAAAGCCGCCAGCACCTTGCTCTTGCCGGGGAATTCGGTCGTCAGCCCGACCGAGACGAAAAGGATATCGACCGGCGGCAGGTCGGCAACGGCGTAGTCGATCTTGAGCGGCAGGCCATTGGAAGCCATCACCGGATCGCCATCGGCCGACACCGTGGTCCAACCGTAGAAGTCGCGGCCAAGCAACCGGTTCGCCGACCGGAACGTATCGATCGCGGCAGCCAGCGAGAACATGGAGAACTTGTCTACCAGCAGGAATGCGAACTGCCGGCCGCCTTGAACGGGGTCAGTCATGACCGGCCGTTCTGAGGGAACACTGGGGTTCGGCAAAGCTGCAGCTTTCTGGCGGGTCAGAAGGACGGCCGTTTCAATCCGGCCGCAAGGTAGGCGGAGGCTAACGTATTGGCCATCAGCATGGCAATGGTCATGGGGCCGACACCGCCGGGCACCGGTGTGATGGCGCTGGCGGCCTTGGCCGCTTCGGCATAGGCGACATCGCCGACGAGGCGGGACTTGCCCTCGCCCTTTTCCGGCGCCGGGATGCGGTTGATGCCGACATCGATGACGGTGGCGCCTGGCTTCACCCAATCACCCCTGATCATCTCCGGCCTGCCGACGGCCGCGACAAGGATATCGGCGGTGCGGGCCAAGGCCGGCAGATCCCTGGTGCGGCTGTGGGCGATGGTGACGGTGCAGTTGGCGGCAAGCAGCAGGTTGGCCATCGGCTTGCCGACGATGTTGGAGCGGCCGACGACGACGGCGTTGAGGCCGGACAGGTCCTTGCCGCGCACCCGCTCGATCAGAAGCATCGAGCCGGCCGGCGTGCAAGGCACGAACGCTGTTTCGAGTTCACCGGTGCCGAGCTTGCCGACATTGATGAAGTGGAAGCCGTCGACATCCTTTTCCGGCGCGATGGTCTGGATGATCTTGCCGGCGTCAATGTGGGCCGGCAGAGGAAGCTGCACGAGGATGCCATTGATGGCCGGATCGGCGTTGAGGTCGCCGATGATCTTCAGCAATGCCTCTTCGGAGGTTTCGGCCGGCAGCGTATGCTGGACGGAATGAAAGCCGCATTCCTTGGCGGTGCGCGACTTGGACGCGACATAGACCTGGCTGGCCGGATCCTCGCCGACGATGACCACGGCAAGACCGGGCTTGGCCTTGCCCTTGGCGACAAGTTCAGCCGTCAGGGTCTTGACCGTCCCCACAACGTCCCCGGCAACGCTCTTGCCATCAATCACTTCAGCCATGGACCACCCTCAACACCAGAATGCCCAAGCGCGTCGCTTCCGGAAGCGACGCGCTTTTCGATCTTTCACAGCGTGGCATCTTCACGAAAAATCCAACATGCAATCCCGCCAAAGCGCCGTCCCATGCCGTTTACGCGAAACCGGCATGTTTTTGTACGGCACCGCGCAGATTTTTGTGGCTCAGAAGTAGCGGCGGCGCGTGCGGCTCTCGGTCAGTTCGCGAACCGCTTCGCGGAATTCGCGCAGGCTGGCGCGGATTTCCTCGATTGGCGCTTGCTGCTCGGCATCCTCCACGGCCCGCGACGGCTCCGCCGATCGCTGATGAGGCTGAGGCGCCTGCTGCTGCGCGACGGGCGGCTGTGGATAAGACTCGGAAGCGGGCTGAGCCGGATCGGACTGCTGCCCGGCATTGGCGGCCGGCATCGAACGCGGATAGGGATAGCCCGGCTGCTGCGCGTAGCCCAATGGCTGCGCGTAGGGATAGAGCTGCGGCCCGGAATATGGCCGCTGCGTCATCATGGGAGGCGGCAGTGGCGGCTGCGCCGTCTGCTGCGGATGGCCGCCGGGCTGGAAAGGTGGTGCCGGGTATGCTGTCGCGACCGCCTGCCGGGGCTCGAAGGCCGGCGCCGGCCGGGGATAGGCGCGGTATTGCGGATCCTGCGTTGGCTCCCCGTTTTCGGCAGAGGCCCATTCGACGGTATCGAACGGCTCCTCCCGGGATGGCCTGCGCGAGACGGACTTGTGCAGCCTCGACAGCAAGGCACCGATCCGGCCGGGACCTTCGGCCGGCGAGCCCTCGGCTTGCTGGACAGGCGGTGGCACGGCCGGCGGTGGTGATGCAGGCGGGGGTGTCGATGGCTGCGGCGCTGGTGGTAATGGCGGCGCCGGCGGCGGCGCTGCCCGATATGCCTTGTCTTCGTAAGGCGTCCGGCGTTCGTCCGTGCCATGGTCGCGACGCGAGCGCGAATTGGCGGTGTCACGCAGGCTCTCATAGGCGCCACGCATGGCTCCGAGGCCAATGCCGGAGGCGAAACCCAGCAACAGGCCGGCAAGCGCGACCACGACCCGCGACGGCCCGTTCGGCTCAAGCGGCGCGAAGGCCTTCGAGATCACATTGATGTTGGCTGTGTTGATGTCCTTCTGCTCGCCGGTCTCCTTGGCGCGCAGCAGGTACTGTTCGTAGACGGAACGCTTGGCGGTCGCCTCGCGCTCCAGTTCGCGCATCGACACGAGGTCGCTGTTGACGTCGCCGCTGCGGACCTTCAGCTGCGCCAGGCGAGAGGCAAGATCCTGTTCGAGCTGGACGGCGCGCTTGAGGTCGACCTGCAGCGACGAGCCGATGCGGCGCAGCTCCGAGGCGATGCGGTCGCGTGCGCCGGCAATCTGGGCATTGATCGCCTGGAGTTCGGGGTGACGCGGGCCGAGCCGGATGGCGGCGCGGTCAGCTTCCTGCTTGAGCGACGCATATTGCGAACGCAGATCGCTCATCGTGTTGGAGTTGATCTCCTCCGGCAAGGTACCGGTGAGAACCGAATTGACGTCGACCGAACGCGCCGAGGCCGCCCGGGCGTTGAGTTCGAGCGTGCGGGCGCGCGCGACCGACAGCTGCTCGTTGAGTTTCAGCATCTCATCGTCGCTGATGAGATGGCCCTGCGCGTCAACGAGATCGTGCGTGGCCCTGAAATCCTCGACCTTGCGCTCGGCTGCCTCGACGCCCTTGCGCAACTCGTCGAGCCTGGCCGTCAGTTCGTCGGTGGCGCGGCCTGCGGTGTCCGACTGTATCTGGCCGAAAGTCTGCAGGAAGACATCCGTCATCGTGTTGGCGATGAGGGCCGATTTCTCGCCATTCTGCGTGGTGGCGCTGACGGTGATGACGAAGGTCTTGCCGCCGCGCTCGACCGAAAGGCTCTCAGCCAGGTTGCCGACAGCAAGCGCGCGGCGACGGCTGTCGTCGACACCCCCCGGCCCATCATTGCGGGACAGGACGGAGCGAATGAGCGACATGACGCTGAGGCCGCCGCCGCCTTGCCCATTGAATTCCGGATCGTTGACCAGATTGAGCTTGTCGACGACCTTGTTGAGAACAGTGCCTGATGTCAGCACCCGAACCTGGTTCTCGACGATGGCCAGCGTGGCGTCGGAAGCGACGACCGACTGGGTGAGATCGCGGTCGGTGAGCTTCAGGTCGCGCGGGTCGACGATCAGTTCGGTGGTGGCCTCATATTTCTTCGGCGTCGACAGCGCGATGGTGATGCCGAGCGCGGCGCCCAGCAGTGTCGTCGTCACGATCAGCAGCTTCGACTTGCCGACACCGCGCACGACCTGCATCGGATCGATCAGCGGCTTCCACTGCTGGCTGTCCGTGCCGTCGTTTCGGGATAACGACGCGTCGCCTGCAGCGTAAGGTTCCGATGTATGATCGGCGCGACGTGCGCCAGCGGTTTCGGCGGCACCGGGCTGTGTCCGTGGCGTGGTTTGCGCGCGGTAGGCTTGCTCATGATTCCCGTCGGCCGCGACCGGATCCCCCGACAGTTTCGGGTTGCGCGCCTCGCGCTGCGAGCGGGCGAGGCGATGACGCGTGGCGGCGTCCTCGCGCCATGACGGGTCTGCCCGGTCGCCGATCGAGACCAGCGACGCGTCGGGTTCGTCGCCACGCACAGCCTGGCCCAGCGCCAGCAACGAGCGCTCGCGCTTCCAGTCTTCGCGGTTTTCCCTGTCGACCATCGTCTGGAACTTTACCCTTGGCGACCTGCGAACGGAGATTGGCCATTCGTTAAGCCACGCTAAACAGGCATGGAAAACAAAAGGTTAATTTTCCCGCGCCGAAGCGTCGGTTTCTCGTTTCGGTTGCATCTATTTTCGACACAAGCCCAGCCGCCAGAACGGCACGTTAAGTTTTCCGGCCTAGGCTCTCCATGAGACATGACGCAGGCCAGTGACATACCGCAAAGGCGGCCCCTCGCCCGGATCGGCAGCTTTTTGGCCGAACGACGGGGGCTGCTTCGCGACTATTTCTCAGCGATCAGCGGTGCCGGTGGGCGACTGGTGTTTTCGCTGGCCTATTTCATCGCGCTGGCCAACACGCTGTCGATATCCGAATTCGGCATGTTCGCCACCGCGTCGGCGGCCGGCGTCATGCTGTCGCGCATCCTCGCTTTCGGGTTCATCTCGGCGCTTTACCGCACCGCCACCATCCGCCCCAATCTGATCGGCACCTTTTCCGCCGGCTTCCTGCTGCTCGGCGTGCTGTCGCTGCCGCTGCTGGCCGTGGCCTCGTTCGGCGTCTATCTGCTTTTCTTCGCCGACACCGTGCCGCTGTCGGTGTTTGCCGCAATCGTCTTTGCCGAGGCGCTGTTGTGGCGGCCGGTGGAGGTGGCGCTGATCGTCAACAACGGCCTGGGCAAGTTCGGCCGTGCCGCGCTGCTGGCCATCCTGGCGACCGCGCTGCGGGCGCTCGGCGCGGTGCTGTTCATGTTCTCAGCGCAACACAGCGTCTGGATATGGTCCTGGTTCTATATCGGCGCCAATGCCGCCTCGCTGCTGATTGCCTTCGGCTTCTTCTACCCGCGCCAGAAGCTGCGGCTGCGCGTCGAGCTGTATCTTCGGCGATTGGCCGATTCCATCTATGTGGCCGGCGCCGAAGTGCTGTTCTACCTGCAGATGGAGTTCGACAAGCTGCTGGTGCTGGCGATCGGCGGCCCGCATCTGGCCGGCATCTACGCCATCATCATGCGGCTGGTAGACCTGACGGCCATTCCGATCCGCACCTTCTCGATGATGCTGGTGCAGCGCATGATGCGCGCGCCGGAACTGTTGTCACGGCTGGCGGTCAAGAGCGGCATCGAAGGCGGCGTTTTCGCGGTGTCGACGCTGGCGCTCTTGACGCTCGGCATCGTGCTGCATTTCTTCCCCAATGCGCTCGGCAAGAATGTCGCCGAGGCCGCCCCGCTGGTGGTGCTGGCAATCTGCGTGCCGGGATTGCGCAATCTGGTCGAATACCAGGCCGAGCTTTTGTTCGCACGCGGCCAAACGCTGGTGCGGGCGCTCAATCTCGGCCTGCTCGCCGGATTGAAGGCGCTGTTGCTGACTTATGTGCTGACGACCATCCTCGACACGCCGAAGCTGGTGCTGTCGCTCAATGTCGTCTTCCTGCTTCTGTATCTCGCCTCGACGCTGCTCACCTATTCGGCGATGCGCAGGCCGGCCAAACCCGTCTAGGACTTTCTCATTTGTACATGACTTCTGGACAAACGGAAATCGTTGTCCGAGAAAACCGGTTTCCGCTTTTCGGGATGATCTAATCCAACCCAATCAGACGGCGGATGCGGCCGATATCGGTGCCGATGAAGGATTGCATGCCGATCGCCACCTGCTCCGGCGCCATGGCGGCAACGAAGCGGCGGAACTCGTCATCCGAAAGCGCTTCGCCGGTCCAGTGCACGCGGCAGAACTCTTCGGAACCGTGGAAGTGGCCGGCTCCGTCCAGCAGATCGTCGACATAGCGGCCGTAGATCATGCATTCGGAGAATTTGCGCGCCGAGCCGACGACCTCGACCCAGTTGCGACCATGGACCCTTTCGATCGCACCGCACATCGCCAGCACGGTGTCGCGCCGCCACGCGATCAGCGTCGAGATGTAGTCATGGTTCGACATCCGGGACGGGTCGATGCCGAGTGCCGAGCCGGCGTTGCGCGACCAGATGCGATGCTCCTCATGACCTTCGTCCGCCAGCACAGCGTCGCGGCGGAACAGGCGCACCTTGCCGTCGCGCCAGAAGGCGCTGCAGTCGAAAGGTTTCAGGAACGCAACATCGGAATCACAGAAGATGAGCACGTCTTGAGATGCATGCGCCGAGATGGCGATGCGGCGCAACTGCTGCACATGCCAGCCGCGCAGCGGCTGCGTCTTCAGGCTGAGCCAGACGCGCCGGCGAAACAGGCTGAGCGGGTCGTCGAAGGCGTGCAGCCAGCGCGGCAGCAATTCCCGCTCGTCGACCACCGTGCGGCGGCCGGTCTCCAATTGGCGAAACAGGCCGACATCGCGATGCTCGACCAGGATGTAATGGTGCGCCGCGCCGGAAACGTGGCGATCAAGTGTCTCACACAGCAGGCGACAGCGCTCGAAATCGGGCGCATAGCTTGCCGTCACGATTGCCGCCGTCGGTGTCTGCCGAAGCGGGCTTGGCTCGACAGCAGCACCTGGCACGAACCTGCTGTTCATTTGATATCTCCCGCGGCTTCGGGCGCAAGCGAGAATTTCTGCCTGACGACGCGCAGCAGGAACAGCGGGTTGCCGACCACATAGCGGCGCCACAGGCGGCCCGGCTCGACAGCCAACCGGAACAGCCATTCGAGCCGCAGCCGGCGCATCCACAAGGGCGCGCGGGGCACCGCGCCGCTCAGGAAATCAAGCAACGCGCCGACGGCGATCGGCAGCGTGCAATGGCGCGCGTCGATATGGCGTTCGATCCACAATTCCTGGCGCGGCACGCCCATGGCCACGAGCAGCACGTCGGGCCGAAGCGCGGCAATCCGGTCGACGATTTCCTGCTCCTGCGAAGGGGGGAAATAGCCGTCATGGATCACCACGAACCGGTGCTGCACGGCCAGTGCCGCCAGCTTGACCGACGCCGCTTCTGCGTTGACGCGCGTCGCGCCGAGCAGCCCGACGGTCAGCGGCGTCGTCGAGGCCTGCAGGAAGGCTGGGACGAAATCGGTACCATTGAGATTGTCGGGAAACGGCGCCCCGTAGAGGAGCCTCGCCGCCAGATCGATGCCGATGCCGTCGGGCAGGATGAGGAAATCATCGAGTGCTTCGGCGAACACCGGGTCGGTATAGGCGATGTTGGCATTGTGGGCGTTGAGGAAACTGACCTTGGTGAAGCGCCGCTCGGCAATCAGCCGGTTCAGCAGGGCGATGGCATCGTTCCAGCGGACCGCAACCACCGGGATGCCAAGGATCGTCTTCAGCGTGTCGAGCCCGAACGCGGCGCGGGCGGAATGCATGTTCATGCAAACGCCTCCTGCCTGAGAG
>NZ_RZQT01000111.1:0-19272 GCF_003998485.1 Mesorhizobium sp. M7A.F.Ca.CA.001.04.2.1 | reverse complement strand
GGTGGCGATGGAAGCTATGGCGGCGGCTTTTTAGACGGAGGCTATGGCGGCGGCGGCGCTGGTGGCGATGGCGTGCGTAATGAAGAGGTGAACCCGGCAATTTTCGTGACGGCTGATGTTCATGGCGGCGATGGCGGCGATGGCAATGGCAATGGCCCGTTTGCCGGCGGCGGCGGCGGCGGCGGGGGCGCCGGCATGGTGCTTCTGAACAACGGCGCCATCACTGTTGAAAGCTCGGCCACCGTTGCTGGCGGAAACGGTGGCAATCCTGGCGCCAATTTCGGCGGTGGTGGTGGTGCGGGCATTGTTTTGAACGCCGGCGGCGACTTGACCAACCATGGCGATGTCCTCGGTGGCACGGGCGGGGCTTTAGCCACCGGCGGAACAGCCATTGTGATGGGAGATCTGGCAGCATCGTCAACGACGGTCGCATTACCGGTGGCCGCGCCGGGGTTTCTGCATCCGCCGGTGCAGCGATCGACCTCAGAAATGGTGGGACGGTTTTTAACAGCGGAGTGATCATTGGCGGCGAGGGCAACGGTGACCATGCCGGCGGCTCTAACGGCCCTGCTGGCGGAACCGGCAGTGGCGGCGCCCCCGGCTATATTCCCCTGACGCCCAGCAATGGAAACGGTGGTACCGGCATCGTTGGGGCCAATTTGGCAGTGCTTAACGTTGGGGAGATTACTGGGGGAGATTCTTTCTTTGGCCGGGCTAACGCCATCACCTTCACCGGCGGCGTCAACACGCTTTCCCTGCGAAACGGCTCGATTATCACCGGCAATGTCGTGGTGGAGAGTGGCGCGACCGGCTCATTGATGCTCGGGGACTATGACACGCTGCCTTCCACACCGGCCTTCGATGTCTCGAAGCTCGTGAATACGGCCACGGTAGGCGCGAGTGACGAGTTCGTCGGCTTCACGAGCTTTAACAAGGCCGGGACGAATACCGTGACCCTGACCGGCACGGGTGCGCAGGACTGGACCGTCGATCAAGGCACCTTGGTCGGCGACACCAACAGCTTCGGCGGCAATCTCACCTTCTCAGGCGTGAACACCGGCGCCGTCGTCTTCGACCAGGCGAGCGACGGTACCTATGCCGGGACCATTACCGGCCCCGGCCATTTCGGCAAGGCCGGCGCCGGTACGCTGACGCTGTCAGGCGACGCTTCCGACCTCGCGGGCAACCTGGGCGTCATGGGGGGCACGCTCGACATCGACACACAGCTCACCTCTTTTACCGGGATCATTGCTACTGACGGAACTGATCCGGACGAGTGGGCAACCGCAAGAGTTTCAGGGTCGGCCACCTGGACTGCCGACGTCCTTAGGGTCGGGGATTCCAATGGGGATTCCAAAGGGAAAGGGAGCTTGATCGTCGAGAATGGCGGTCAGGTTTTCAACGATTCGGGAGTTGTGGCGTATGGCGCGGGCAGCACTGGCTCCGCGGTGATTTCCGGAAATGATTCGGGTTGGACACTCGTTGATGCCATCGCAGTTGGTCTCTTTGGCAATGGATCGCTCAGCATTGAAAATGGCGGGCAGGTTTCCAGCGGCAACAACGCCATTGTTGGTTGGGATGCTCAAGCCACCGGAATTGTGAATATTACGGGCCCCGGGTCGGTTTGGACAGGCGACTCCATCATTGCCGTTGGCGTCTTGGGCAAGGGCACGCTGACTCTGTCAGAGGGCGGACAGGTTTCGCTTGCCGGGGGTCCTGCTATCGTTGGGTTGGCGGCCCAGCCAGGATCATTCGGAACGCTCAACATCGGTGCGGCAAGTGGGGAAGTGGCGAAGGCCGCCGGCACGGTTGATGCGGCATCGATAGCTTTTGGCGCTGGCACAGGCACGGTTGTGTTCAATCATCTGGGAAATCCCGATGGGTCCGATCTGATTTTCACCCCTTCCCTGACCGGCTTGGGGACCATCCTCCATGAAAGCGGCACGACCGTTTTGGCCGCGGACAGTTCCAGCTTCACCGGTGCCACCACTGTTGCAGGCGGCACGCTTCTTGTCGGGAACCATGCCAGTGCCGGCTTCCTCGGTGGCACGATCAATGTCGAGGACGGCGCCACGCTCGGTGGCTCGGGCACGGTGGGCACGACGACGGTTGCCGATGGCGGGCATATCGCGCCAGGCAATTCGGTGGGTACGCTGACGGTTGCCGGAAATCTGGGCCTCTCTTCAGGGTCGATTCTCGATTACGAATTCGGCAATCCAGGCGGTTCAACCGGCTCTCCGGGGATAAGCGACCGCATCGGGGTGAGTGGCAATCTGACGCTCGACGGTACGCTCAATCTTGCGCAGAGCGGCGACGTGGCCGATGGCACGGCGGGCCTCGGCTATTACCGGCTGATGACCTATGGCGGCAGCCTTACCGACAACGGCCTGGAGATCGGCACGAAGCCGCCGCTCTCCGATCCGGCCGGCTATGAGATCCAGGCGGGCGGCGGCAATGTCGACCTCTTCATCGGAGCGGCCGGCGACGACACGCTGCAGCACTGGCAAGGCGGCGACGGGACCTGGAACACCACGAACGAAAAATGGCTGAACCAGGGCGGCGATACTCTCGTCTCCTGGGCAGGAAACCATGCGGTGTTCAAGAACGAACCGGGCGGCTTCGACGGCGGCACGATCGCCGTCGAAGGAGCGCAAAGCTTCAAGGGCCTGCAATTCGTCGACAGCGGCTACCGCCTGGAAGGTTCCGGCACGCTCGCGATAGATGGTTCCGACAGCGCCGATGGCAATGCCGAGATCCGCGTGCTGGCCGGCACGGCAGCCACCATCGCGACGACGATTACCGGCGCGGGCGGGTTCAGCAAGACGGAAGGCGGCACGCTCGTCCTGGAAGGCAGCAACAGCTATCAGGGCGGCACGCGGCTTCTAGGCGGGATTATTTCCGTTTCTTCCGATGCCAATCTCGGCGCTGCAAGCGGTGCCCTGACATTCGATGGCGGCACGCTGCGGAACACGGCGGCGTTCGCGACGGCGCGCAACGTCACCCTGGATGCCGGCGGTGGGACGTTCCAGACCGATGCCGACCTGACGGCGAACGGCGTCATCTCCGGGACCGGCGCGCTCACCAAGACCGGGGCCGGCGGGCTGGTGCTTTCGAGCGCCAACAGCTACGCCGGTGGGACGACGGTTTCGGCAGGATTCATCACCGCGGCGACGACAGGCGCGCTGGGCAGCGGACCGGTGAATGTCAAGGCCGGTGACCTCCGCTTCATCAATGATGCAAGCGCCGAGAGCCTCGACATCGTCATGGAAACAAACGCAACGATGCGCTTCGATGGCAGTGCGTCGGCGGGAACGGCGACGATCGTCACTACCCAAAGCCGCATCAACTTCAACGACGAAACATCGGCCGGTGCGGCTTCGATCACCGGCAATGGTAGCAGGACGTCCTTCAACGGCAATTCGAGCGCCGCCAATGCCACGATTGGCGTTACAATCCAAGGAACGCTCGACTTCTACGACACCGCGTCTGCCGGCAGCGCCGCCATCACCAACAAGGGCGGCTTCGTTGGCTTCCATGGCGCCAACACCGCGGATGGCGCCACGATCATCAACGATACCGGGGGAAAGGTCGACATCTCCGAAATGACGTCGGACGGTATCGCGATTGGCTCGCTTTCGGGCGATGGTCTCGTCTTTCTCGGCTCGAAGTCGCTGACGCTTGGCGGATTGGATAAGAACGACACGATCGGCGGCGTCATCCAGGATGGCAGCACTGGCATCGGAGGGAGCCTCGTCAAGACCGGCGCCGGCACGCTGACGCTGAACGGCGTCAGTACCTATACCGGTCTGACCACCATCGGCGGCGGCAAGCTCGTTGTCGGCGACGGCAGCCATTCCGGGGCAAGCATTGCTGGCGCCATTGCGGTTGCAGCCGGCGGCACGCTCGGCGGTTCGGGAACGGTGGGTACGACCACGATCGCTTCTGGCGGCACGATTACGCCGGGCAATTCGATCGGCACGCTGAATGTGTCAGGCGATTACACGCAGGAGATAGGCTCGACCTACGAAGTCGAGATCAATCCGGCCGGCAATTCCGACCTGATCGACGTGACGGGCAAAGCCACCATCCAGGGTGGCACCGTCTTCGCGCTCAAGGCGCCGGGCGGCTACAGTGCCGGAACCCGCTACACGATCCTGAGCGCGGATCAGGGCGTGACCGGCACCTATGATGCGTTCGACCAGAACGCCCCGTTTGTCGACCTGGCACTCGCCTATGACGCCAGTAATATCTATCTCGACGTTGCCCGCAATGACGTGTCGTTCTGCGACGTGGCCGGCACCCGCAACCAGTGTGCCACCGCCAATGGCGCCGAAAGCGCCGGGCCGGGCAACCCGATCTACGATGCAATCGCCGGCCTTCCGGACGACGAAACCGCACGCGAAGCCTTCGATGCGTTATCTGGCGAGATCCATGCGTCCGCCAAATCCACGCTGATCGAGGACAGCCATTTTGTCCGCGATGCCATCAATGATCGCCTGCGCGCGGCCTTCGAGGGGGTAGGGATCCCGGCAATCCCGGTGCTGGCCTATGGCGAAGGCGGTCCGATGCTGGCGCCTGCCACCACCGATCGCTTTGCCGCCTGGGGCACGGCTTTCGGGTCATGGGGCACCTTCGACGGCGACGGCAATGCCGCAGGCCTCGATACCTCCACCGGCGGCTTTCTTACCGGCGTCGACGGCCTTGTCGCGGAGGATGTGCGGCTTGGCATCATGACTGGCTACAGCCACACGAGCTTCGATGCCGACGGCCGATCCTCGTCAGGCTCGAGCGACAATTATCATCTCGGCCTTTATGGTGGCACGCAGCGGGGCGCTCTCGCCTTCCGCTCCGGGCTTGCCTATACGTGGCATGACATGAAGACATCGCGCTCGGTGGCCATGCCCGGCTTTGCCGACAGCCTGAGCGGCGACTACAACGCTGGCACCTTCCAGGCGTTCGGGGAACTCGGCTATCGCATCGATACGCCAGTCGCGGCCTTCGAGCCTTTTGCCAACCTCGCTTATGTCAACCTGCATACGGACGGCTTCACGGAAAAGGGCGGTGCGGCGGCATTGACCAGTGCAAGCCAGACCACCGACGCCACCTTCACCACGCTTGGTCTCAGAGCCTCCGCCGGCTTCACGCTCGGCGCCATCAATGCCACGGCGCGCGGCATGCTGGGCTGGCGCCATGCCTATGGCGACGTCATACCGACCAGCACACATGCCTTCTCTGCCGGTGATGCCTTCACGATCGCTGGCGTACCGATCGCCAAGGACAGTGCCGCCATCGAAGCGGGGCTCGATCTCAACCTGACCGATGCCGCAACCCTCAGCGTCGCCTACCAGGGTCAGTTCGGCTCCGGCGTCCAGCAGAACGGCTTCAATGCAAAACTCAACGTGGAATTCTAATCAAGCGGGAAGGATCGTTCCGGAATGACTGCCCCTTACGAAAAGGGGCTATTCAATCCGCTTGTCGCATCGCCCAGGCGGTCGTACGCCAGGAAGCGAACCTCGCGAGCGCCAGGCAGGAAGCCAGCCTTATCGCCGCCGGTCGAGCGAGCCTACAAGGACGTGCGCAACTGTGATGAATGCGAACGCTGCGACCGCAGGTGCCGGACTTGATCGCGCAGAAGCGGACGCAGGAGCAGCTGGGAGGATTGTGTGGCGCGAAGCGGACCCTCCCAAGGTTCGGCTTTCCCCTAAACGCTTTACAGCCCGGTTTGGTAGCGCTACCGTTTCGGCCTAGCGTGAGCCTGGGAGGAGCCAGGGCTGTCGCTAGCGGAAGCGTTGTTCCTTCGACGACGTCGCAGGAATTTGTTGGGAGGATCGATGGCGTCTGTCGCAATTGGCGAAGTCTACAAATCATTCGGCGCTGTCGAGATCCTGCACGGGGTCAGCGTGAACATCGAGGACGGCGAGTTCGTCACTCTGGTCGGACCATCGGGCTGCGGAAAATCAACCCTTCTCAGAATGATCGCCGGCCTGGAAAAGATTTCACGCGGCCAGATCGCGATTGGCGAACGGGTCGTCAACAACGTTGCGCCCAAGGAGCGCGACGTCGCCATGGTCTTCCAGAACTATGCGCTCTACCCACACATGACCGTTGCCAAGAACATGGCGTTCTCGCTGATGCTCAAAGGAGTTTCCAAGCCGGAGAGCGATGCAGGCGTGCGCCGCGCGGCCGAAATCCTTGGGCTGGTGCCGTTGCTGGCGCGCTATCCTCGGCAGCTTTCCGGCGGCCAGCGCCAGCGCGTCGCCATGGGCCGCGCGATCGTGCGTGATCCGGCGGTCTTTCTCTTCGACGAACCGCTGTCCAATCTCGACGCCAAACTCAGGGTGCAGATGCGCGCCGAGATCAAGGAACTGCACCAGCGCCTCAAGACCACGACAGTCTACGTCACGCACGACCAGATCGAGGCCATGACCATGGCTGACAAGATCGTGGTCATGCATGACGGCATCGTCGAGCAGATAGGGCCGCCGCTGGAACTCTATGACCGGCCGAACAATCTTTTTGTCGCCAGCTTCATCGGCTCGCCGGCCATGAATTTGCTGAGGGGCGAGATCGCTATTGACGGCTCACCCTCGTTCCGCGGCGCCGGGGGGATTTCAGTCCCGTTGGCCTCGGCACTTTCCATCCCCAATGGCGAGCCTGTGGTGCTGGGAATAAGGCCCGAGCATTTGCGGCTGTCCGACGACCGGGGCATTCCGGTCACCGTCGCGGTGGTTGAACCAACCGGGTCCGAAGTGCAGCTCATCGGCCGGACAGCCGGCGGCGAAGAGATCGTCGCGAATTTCCGGGAACGACATTCCTTCACGCCGGGCGAAACCATCCGGCTTACGGCCGAGCCCGGCCTCATCCATCTCTTTCACGGAGAAACCGGACAGAGGTTCCAAACACGTGCCGATCAGTAGGACCACAGGCAAGGACAACAAGCAGGAGGAAACGAGCATGAAGTTCACCAGACGTGACGTGATCCGCACCACCGCCGGCGCGGCGGCGGGTGCCTTGGGAAGTCGGTTCATCAGCTCTCCGGCCCTTGCCCAGGACGGACCGAAATACAAACCCGAGGATGGCGCCAAGCTTAGGCTGCTGCGCTGGTCGCCCTTCGTCCAGGGCGACGAGGACCAATGGCTGGCCAACACCAAGCGCTTCACCGAAGCGACCGGTGTCGCTGTCCGCGTCGACAAGGAAAGTTGGGAGGACATTCGCCCCAAGGCGGCGGTCGCGGCAAATGTCGGCTCCGGCCCCGACCTGATGTTCGTCTGGTTCGATGACCCGCACCAATATCCCGACAAGCTGCACGACGTGAGCGAACTGGGCGAGTATCTCGGCTCGAAATACGGCGGCTGGCATGATGGACCAAAGCAATATGCGACCCGGGAAGGCAAATTCATCGGCCTGCCACTGGCCACGATCGGAAATGCCATCGTCTATCGGGAAAGCTGGGTGAAAGAGGCCGGCTTTTCGGAGTTTCCCAAAGACACGAAAGGCTTCCTGGAACTTTGCAAGGCCTTGCAGGCGAAGGGCCATCCGGCCGGCTTCACGCATGGCCATGGCGTCGGCGACGGCAACAACTATGCTCATTGGCTGCTGTGGAGCCATGGCGGCCAGATGGTCGACGAGAGCGGCAAGGTAACGATCAACAGCCCCGAGACCCTCAAGGCCATCGAATACGCGCAGGAACTCTACAAGACCTTCATTCCAGGCACGGAAAGCTGGCTCGACGTCAACAACAACCGCGCCTTCCTGGCCGGCGAACTGGCTGTCATCGCCAACGGCATCTCGGCCTACAACACCGCCAAAATCAATAAGGACAATGATCCGAAGCTGGCTGAAATCGCCAAGGACATACGCACCACCAACCTGCCCATCGGTCCTGTCGGCAAATCCGTCGAATTGTTCCAGGTGACCACGGCTGTCATCTTCAATTACACGCCCTACCCCAACGCGGCCAAGGCGTATTTGCAGTTCATGTTCGAGGAACCGCAAATGAAGGACTGGATCACCTCCTCGGCCGGATATTGCTGCCAGACCCTGAAGGCATTCGACAACAACCCGGTATGGACTGCCGATCCCAACAACGCCGCTTACGCCAAGGCTTCGGCTACTCTGCGGCCTAACGGCTATGCCGGGCCGCTCGGCTATGCTTCGGCGGCAACCATGGCCGACTACGTGCTGGTCGATATGTTCGCCAAAGCGGTGACCGGCCAGGCGACGCCGCAAGAGGCAATGGAAGAGGCCGAGAAGCGGGCAAATCGCTATTATCGCGTTTGAGCCGGTTCAGCCGGGCAGCGCGGCTGCCCGGCTGGCTTCGGATTGCATCGTGGCCGATCCGGCCGATCAATGAGACCTCAGCAGGAGCCGACCCATGGCCGTGCCGTCAGCTGCTATCCAGCCGCGATCTTCGATCTTCTCACGGATTCTATCGCGCTGGAGCGAAAGCCGGAACGCACTTGGCTTCGGCTTCATGCTTCCGGCGGCTGCACTGCTGCTTGTCTTCCTGACCTATCCGCTGGGGCTCGGTGTCTGGCTCGGCTTCACCGATGCCCGCATCGGCCGCCCCGGCATCTTCATCGGCATCGAAAACTATGAATATCTGTGGAGCGACGCCGTCTTCTGGCTCTCCGTCTTCAACACCTTGCTCTACACGATCAGCGCTTCGATCCTGAAATTCGCGCTCGGCCTCTGGCTGGCGCTCCTCCTCAACCAGAACCTTCCCTTCAAATCGTTCTTCCGCGCGATTGTCCTGCTGCCGTGGGTGGTGCCGACGGTGCTCTCGGCCATCGCCTTCTGGTGGATCTACGATTCGCAGTTCTCCATCCTCTCCTGGGCGCTGCAGCAGATGGGACTGATCGACCACCGCATCAATTTCCTTGGCGATCCGGAGAACGCGCGCGCCTCGGTGATCGCCGCCAATGTCTGGCGCGGCATTCCTTTCGTGGCCATCACGCTGCTGGCCGGCCTGCAGACGATTCCCCAATCGCTTTACGAGGCCGCGACGCTCGACGGCGCCAGCCGTTGGCAGTTGTTCCGCTATGTGACGCTGCCGCTGCTGACGCCGATCATCGCCATCACCATGACCTTTTCGGTCCTGTTCACCTTCACCGATTTCCAGCTGATCTATGTGCTGACTCGCGGCGGGCCGGTGAATGCCACCCATCTGATGGCGACGCTCTCGTTCCAGCGCGGCATTTCCGGCGGCCAGCTTGGCGAGGGAGCCGCGATCGCGGTGGCGATGATCCCGTTCCTGCTTGCGGCGATCCTTTTCAGCTATTTCGGGCTGCAACGTCGTAAATGGCAGCAGGGCGGTGGAGACTGACATGGCCGCGATAGAAACGAGCAACCGCCCGAACACGGATGAAGGCGGCATGGGCTATCTCCAGAGCCTGCCCCGGCGCGTGGTGACCGTTTATCTGCCGCTCCTGATCTTCGTCATCGTACTGCTGTTCCCGTTCTACTGGATGACGATCACGGCGGTGAAACCCAATCTCGAGATGACGGATTATGCCAATTTCAACCCGTTCTGGGTCGTCCATCCGACGCTCGAGCATATTCGGTATCTGCTCTTCGAGACGTCCTATCCGGGTTGGCTCCTCAACACGATCATCATCTCGACCGCCTCAACTTTCCTGTCGCTGCTGGCGGCGGTGTTCGCTGCCTATGCGATCGAGCGCTTGCGGTTTTCCGGGGCGCGGCAGGTCGGCTTGGCGATCTTCCTGGCCTATCTCGTGCCGCCCTCGATTCTGTTCATTCCACTGTCGGTAATGGTGTTCAACCTCGGCCTTTACGATACGCCGTTCGCACTGATCCTCACCTATCCGACGTTCCTCATTCCATTCTGCACGTGGCTCTTGATGGGCTACTTCCGCTCGATACCCTTCGAACTGGAAGAATGCGCGCTGATCGACGGAGCGAGCCGCTGGCAAATCCTGACCAAGATAGTTCTGCCGCTGTCGGTGCCCGGCCTGATCTCCGCCGGCATCTTCGCCTTCACCCTGTCATGGAACGAATTCATCTACGCCTTGACCTTTATCCAGTCGTCCGAAAACAAAACCGTGCCGGTCGGCGTGCTTACCGAACTCGTACGTTCGGACGTCTATGAATGGGGAGCCCTGATGGCAGGCGCGCTGATCGGCTCCCTGCCGGTGGTGGTGCTCTATTCATTCTTCGTCGAGCACTACGTCTCCTCGATGACGGGGGCGGTCAAGGAGTGAGGCTGAGGCGGAAATCCCACCCTCGGCCGGCAGCTTCGATCCGATCCCCGCACTCCGCTCCCTCTCCTTCCCGCAAGCCTGCCACAAGCTTGTTGAGGCATGGTCTGGTCAGGGAAAACCGGTAAAAGGCGGACTTTCTTGGCGATTTCTCCACCCAGCGACATCGTTATGGATGTGGCCCGAGCCGTCGACCCGGCGGATATCGAGACCGCCCGCGCCGCGCTGGCAAAGCGGGCCGGCGGCGCTGCGGGCACGTTTTCACTCGACACAGCCGCTTCCGTCGATGCCGGCTCGATCCTGTCGCGCGCCACAGCCGACAAGGCCGCCGCCGCAACCGACCCGGCCAAGAAATTCAAGAAGTTCGAGGCGATGGTGCTGCAGACCTTCATCCAGAACATGCTGCCCAAGGACACCGAGGGCGTCTACGGCAAGGGCCTGGCCGGCGACATGTGGAAATCGCAGCTTGCAGAGCGGGTGGCCGACGTGATGGCCGAACGCGGCGGCATCGGCATCGCCAAGTCGATGCTCGCCGACCACTATCTCGAAGGCAAGCGCGTCGTGCCCGTCGGTCCGGTTTCGGGCGGGCCGGAAAAGACCGAGGTCGACCAGCAAAACAGCCTGTCGACCTCGCTGGTCCATCAATTGCAGCGCAAGGCTGCGGGATCGATGACCGGTGACGAGACGACCATAAAAACAAATATCAAGATCTAAACTGGGAAACGCCATGGCCGACTTTTCGGAATCCACGCCCAACCTGCCAGCACGCACGACCACGTCGGAAGCGCCGATCCCGTTCGCGCGGCCCGGCAACCTCGCCGCCATCATCGGCCGCATCGAGGAAGTGGTCGAGGAAGAGACGGCAGGCATCCGCAACGCCACCAACTATGATCTCAAGGCATCGAACGCCCGCAAGAGCCGCTACCTCTACGAGTTGACCCGCGCCATGAAGGGCGGCAGCGAAGCCGAATTCCTCGAGCAGCACCGCGAGGGCCTGACCCGGCTGCGCCAGAAGCTGGCGAAGAACGAAGCGGCGATCCTGGCGCATCTCAGCGCGGTCAACGAAGTCGCCAGCCTGCTGCGGCACGCCATCCAGCGCGCCGAGACCGACGGCACCTATTCCGCCGGCGAGTTCGGCTGGATAAAGGCGTGATGGCGAACACAGGCGACACGTCGGAGATCCTGCCTCGGCAACGGCGCCGTGCCGCGTTGCCATTGCAAGGGACTGACCAAGGGACTGACAAGGCTCGATGATCAAGGTCATCGCCATCGCCGTCTGGATCTGCGCCGCAACGCTGGGCGCCGTGTTCTATTCTTTCCAGGCGGCCGGCGAGCGCGGTGTCGGCGAAACGCCGAAGCCGATGCTGGGCGGCCTCGACTACGTCAAGACCGACATCATTTCGGTGCCGCTGATCCGCGACTCCGAGATCGGCGGCTATTTCCTGACCAAGCTTGTCTACACGGTCGAACCCGAGCAGATCAAGAAACTGTCCATTCCCGCCGAAGCGCTGATCACCGACCAGGTCTATTCCTACCTCTATTCCAATCCGCAGATCGACTTCACCAACAAGGCGACGATCGATCTCGATGCCTTCCGCGCCGCCATCCGCGATACCGTCAACACGCGTGTCGGGGCGCCTTTGGTGCATGAGGTTCTGATCGACCAGGTCAATTTCCTGTCGAAGGACGAAATCCGCGACAACTGGCTGCGCCGCAAGAAAAGCGAGACGGCGAGCGAAATGACCAAGGCGTTCAAGGAACACTGAGTTGCCGGGCTCGCATTCCCGGCCTCCTCCAGGCTCGCCTGCCGCCACGGCAGGAACCAACCGCCTGAATTCGCGTTGACGTAAACGTCAACCCAAAGCTATATGCGGCAGCGACCGTGATCGCGAAACCGCGGCACGGGCTTCGGCTGGATCGAAGCGCCGTTGCGAGACAGATGCAACCAGACAAGGAGAACAGCGTGAGCGTTCAGGAGATTGCCGAGAAGATCAAGTCGCGCGTAGCCAGCAGCGGGTTCGATCGTTCCGTGAAATTCGACACCGGCAGCGACGGCGTCATCGTCATCGACGGCGCAACCGTCTCGAACACTGATGCACCCACCGACTGCACCATCAAGCTCTCGCTCGACGATCTCGATTCGCTGATCGCTGGCGACCTGAACCCGACAATGGCGTTCATGACCGGCAAGATAAAGGTCGAAGGCGACATGACCGTTGCCATGGCGCTCAGCCAACTGATCGGCTGAAGGCATTCAGGCGCCCAAGGTGGCGCCCACCAATCGCGAAAAAACGCCGCCTTTTCGGGCGGCGTTTTTGCATGAAATGCTGGCGGCTTCGTATCTCAGGCCGCCGATGTCAATTCCTGCGCCTTCAGCTTGCGGCCGGCCGCCCTCAGCGTGCCGTGCACGCCGTCAAGCGCGCCTTCCACCAGTTCCAGCGCCAGCAGGCGGTGCCGCTCATAGGGTCCCGGCATGGCAAGTGAACCGGTCTTCTCGGCCGAGAAGCCGAAGCGCGCGTAATAGGGCGCATCGCCGACCAGAAGGATCGCGGCATGGCCAAGACGTGCCGCCTCGGCGATGGCATGGCGCATCAGGGCCGAGCCGATGCCGGCGTTCTTGAGCGACGGATCGACGGCAAGCGGGCCAAGCAGCAGCGCAGCCGCACCGCCCTCGCCCAGCCTGACGTCCCACAGCCGCACGGTGCCGGCGACGCCGCCCGAGCCATCGCGGGCGACGAAGGCCAAGCCTTCCGAGGGCCGCCGGCCACGCCGCAGCTTCTCCGACGACTTTTTCCTGCGCTTCGGCCCCATCGCCCGATCGAGCAACGCCTCGCGCGCCGCAACATCGGCGGCGGTTTCGGCAACCATCACAAAGGCCGGTGCGTGGCCCCCAATTTCAACTGGCATTTCCATTTCCGTAATCCCTGGCGAGCGGAGATCTGTTCCACAGGCGAGCCCGGGTGGACGAAAGTCGCCCACCTGGGATGATCTGATCGGCTCTCTCAGCGCATTTTCAGGCGAAGTTGTGTCCGGTTCGCCGTTCGAAAATGCGCTGAGCAAGCGCCGTCAGATCACGTAGGATCGGAGAGGCTCGAAGCCGTTGAAGGCGACCGCCGAGTAGGTGGTCGTGTAGGCGCCGGTGCCTTCGATCAGCACCTCGTCGCCGATGGTCAGCGACAAAGGCAGCAGATAGGGCGTCTTCTCGTACATCACGTCGGCCGAATCGCAGGTCGGGCCGGCGAGCACGCAAGGTGCGGTCTCCGTGCCGTCATGCGCGGTGACGATCGGGTAGCGGATCGCCTCGTCCATCGTCTCGGCCAGGCCGCCGAACTTGCCGATGTCGAGGAACACCCAGCGCACATTGTCGTTGGCGGCCTTCTTCGAGATCAGCACGACTTCCGACTTGATGACGCCGGCATTGCCGACCATGCCACGGCCCGGCTCGATGATGGTCTCCGGAATGGCATTGCCGAAATGCTTGCGCAGCGCCGAGAAGATCGCCTGGCCATAGGCCTGGGCGGCCGGCACGTCACGCAGATAGCGCGTCGGGAAACCACCGCCCATATTGACCATCTTCAAGACGATGCCTTCCTCGGCGAGCGTCGCGAACACCACCTTGGCGTCGGCCAGCGCGCGGTCCCAGGCGGTCAGGTCGGTCTGCTGCGAGCCGACATGGAACGACACGCCATAGGCGTCGAGGCCGAGCCCCTTGGCATGGCGCAGCACGTCGACGGCCATCGCCGGCACGCAGCCGAACTTGCGCGACAGCGGCCACTCGGCGCCCTCGCCATCGGTCAGCACGCGGCAGAACACGCGCGCACCGGGCGCGACGCGGGCGATCTTCTCGACCTCTTCGACGCAATCGACGGCGAACAGGCGGATGCCGAGCTGGTAGGCGCGTGCGATGTCACGCTCCTTCTTGATGGTGTTGCCGAAGGAGATGCGGTCCGCCGGTGCACCAGCGTCCATCGCCATCTCGACTTCGGCAACGGAAGCGGTGTCGAAGGACGAGCCCATCGCAGCAAGCAGGCGCAGGATTTCCGGCGCCGGGTTTGCTTTCACCGCATAGTAGATCCTGGAATCGGGCAGCGCCTTCTCGAAGGCGCGGAAATTGTCGCGCACGACATCGAGGTCGACGACGAGGCAGGGGCCGGTCGGACGTCGGGTGGCGAGGAAGTCAAGGATGCGCTGGGTGGCCATCGGGGTCTCTCCATCAGCGCCTTTCGGCGCGCAATAAGGCTGCGGGACGCGGGCTGTCGGCCTCGCGAACTCGCGGTGGACAAAGGCGGGACGGAAATCCATGGAACCAGCCGGTGGAGACCCCGGAACCATGAAGCGCCGTCTCGCGGCGGTGAACCTTGGCCTTGCCCGGCCTCGGTTCGCTTTGTCTGCCTTGGCTTGGATGGGAGACCCGTCCGCACTGCCGGCAATGAAGGTGTGCCTCTTCAGTAACCCCGGTTTTTGGACAACCGGCAGAACACCAGAAAGGCCCGCACCGTCGTTGCTTCAAGGTGTCCTCGGGCTGGCGGTTGGCCGCTAGACCGACTGGAGGGGTTGGCTCCAGTTACCTTACCGATTTCCCTCACCATTCGAGGATCGGCGGACACCCACAGGCACGTGCGACTTTGGGCAAGCGCGATATAAGGGCGAAGACTTTCACAATCAATAAAAATCGTATCGCAGGTTGTAAAATTTCTGGCGTCGAACAATGTTGCGGCAACCGTATCCGGATATCGAACGATGACAGGCACGCACGGCCCTCTCAACGCCTTTCTCGATCTTCGCCAGATGCCCGTGGCACATGCCCAGCTCGGCCCGCTGGCCGGCCTGCGGCTGGCCGTCAAGGACATATACGACGTCGCCGGCTACCGCACCGGTTGCGGCAATTTGCAAAAATTCGCCGAAAGCCACGCAGCCTCGCGCACCGCACCCGCCGTGCAGATGATCCTCGATGCCGGCGCACGCTTCGTCGGCAAGACGCAGACCGACGAGCTCGCCTTCGCGCTGTTCGGTCAGAATGCGCATTTCTCGTTTCCGGTGAACCCGGCGGCACCCGACCGCGTCACCGGCGGCTCCTCATCGGGGTCGGCGGCGGCGGTGGCGGGCAGGCTGGCCGATATCGCCACTGGTTCCGACACCGGCGGCTCGATCCGCGCGCCGGCGAGCTTTTGCGGACTGATCGGGCTGCGCACCACGCATGGCCGCATTTCGCTCGACGGCACGATGAAGCTGGCGCCGAGCCTCGACACGTTCGGCTGGTTCGCCGACGACATCGAGACCTACGAGACCGTCGGCAAGCTGCTGCTCGGCCGCGATCCGCACCAGCACGTGTTGGACCGGCCGCTGGCGCTGGATTGGCTGGACGGGCTGGTCGCCCGCCCGGCGCTGGCCGAATATGCCGGAATGAAGGGGCGTGCGGGCGCGGTTTTCGGCGCGCCGGCGACGCCGGCAATCCGCTTCTCCTCATCTCCCGATGAACTTTACTGGTGCTTTCGCCGGCTGCAGGCCAGGGAGGCCTGGGCGGTGCATGGCGAATGGATCACCAGCGGCGAGCGCGGCCTCGGCCCCGGCGTCGAGGAGCGTTTCGGCTTCGGCCGCGCCGTCGACGACAAGACAGCCCAGGCCGAGAAGGTGCGGCGTCTGACCTTTCGCGGCGAACTGAGCGCCCTGCTCGGCAAGGACGGCTTCCTTGTCTTGCCGACGGTGCCTGGTCCGGCGCCTTACGTGGACAGCACGCCGGAGCAGTTCCAGGCCTATCGCGAACGGGCGCTCCAGCTTCTGTGCCTGGCCGGCCTGTCCGGTTTTCCACAGATCACACTGCCCATCGGCTCGGTCGCCGGCGCCCCGTTCGGCCTGTCGCTGCTTGGCCCTTCCGGCAGCGACATTGCCCTGATACGGCTCGGCCGGAAACTTCTCGACGCGGCACGAAAGGCCTGACCATGGACACACTGACGCGCATGCGTGCCTTCATCGACGTGGTCGAGGCCGAGGGCTTTTCGGCGGCGGCGCGCAAGATCGGCCGCTCCAAGGCCTTGCTGTCGAAATATGTGCGCGAGTTGGAGGACGAACTCGGCGCTTTGCTGCTCAACCGCACCACGCGCCAGTTCTCGATGACCGAGGCCGGCCACACCTATTACCGGCGCGCCTCGGAGATCGTGCGCGAGGTCGACAGCCTGGCCGACGCGGTGCGCGAATCCTCCGGCGACGTGCGCGGCCGGATCAAGCTGTCGGCGCCGCGCACCTTCGCCGACGCGCCGATCGGCCAGTCGCTGATCGACTTCGCCAAGCAGCATCCCGACATCGTGCTCGACATCCAGCTCGACGACCGCTTCGTCGATCTGGTCGAGGAAGGCTTCGACCTTGCGGTGCGCATCTCGCGGCTGGAGAACTCGTCGCTGATCGCCAGGCGTCTGGCGCCGTTTTCGATAAAGCTCTGCGCCTCCCCCGAACTGATCGCCAAGCACGGCACGCCGACACGGCCGCAGGATCTCAGCCGCATGCCTTGCATCGTCGACACCAATGGCCGCGGACTGAACAACTGGCCGTTCAAGGGCGACAATGGCGATCCGGTCAGCGTTTCGGTGTCGGGTCCGATCGAGGTCAACAGCCCGATGACGGCGAGAGCCGCGGCCGTGTCCGGGCTGGGATTCACCGTCCTGCCGGATTTCATTGCCGCGCCCGACCTCGCGAGCGGCCGGCTGGTGTCGGTGATAGATGACCGTATCCTGTCGGGCGGCGGCATCTTCGCCGTCTACCCGCACCGCCGCTATCTGCCGGCCAAGGTCCGCGTTTTCGTCGACTTCCTGGTGCAGTGGTTCAGGACGCGTGAAGTTGCCTGACCCACTTCAGCCGAGCAGCGGTCCCAATTTCGCCCCCTTTCTGGTAACTCTCGGCAACTCTTCCGAGGCCTAGGGAATCGCGACCGAGAATGCACCTGAAACGGCACGCAATCATGCTGGCTTCGGCCTTGGCGGCTAGCTTTGCCGCCACTGGACCCGCTTACGTGCATCCACACGTCTTCGCCGAGGCTCGCCTCGATGTGATCCTCTCCCCGGATCACCAAAGCGTGAAGGCTCTGCGTCATCTCTGGCGCTTCGACGATCTGTTTTCCTCGACGGTGATGATGGAATTCGACAAGAACTCCGACCTGAAGCTCGACGACAAGGAGCTGAAGGAAGTCGCCGACACCGTTCATGCCTCGTTGGCGGAGTTCAATTACTTCCAGCTCGTCACCGTCGACGGCAAGGACGTGGCGATGACGCCGCCGCCGCATCTGATGGCCAATTTCGACAACGACCAGCTGATCATCCTGTTCGAGTCCGAACCGAAGCTGCCGATCAAGCTCAACGGCAAAATCGATATCGGCGTCTACGATCCGACATTCTACACGGCGATCGACTTCACCGAGGACTCCAACATCACGGTCGAAGGCCTGCCCTCGAACTGCACCAGCAAGGTGGTCCGTCCCGACCCCGACGAGGCCATCAAGGAAAACCAGAAGACCCTCACCGATGCCTTTTTCAATGACCCGACCGGCACCGATATGAGCAAGATCTTCGCCACCAAGCTCGAACTGACCTGTCAGCCAGAAGGATGAAGCCGGTGACGAAACCGTCCCTGCGTTTGGCATTCGGCCTGTTGGCCCTCACAGTCGCCATGATGCATTTCGCCGACGCGGCTCATGCCCAGAGTTCGCTCGGCATCGGCGTCAATGACGGCATGGCGCCCACCACCGGCCCGTTCGCCCATATCCTGATGTGGATCAATCTCAGGCAGCAGGAATTCTACCGCGCGCTGGCAACGGCGATGAAGGCGATGCGCCAGGACGGCAGCAAGATCTGGATACTCGTCGGCCTGTCCTTCGCCTACGGCATTTTCCATGCCGCCGGCCCCGGTCACGGCAAGGCGGTGATCTCGTCCTACATGGTGGCCAATGAAGTGGCGTTGCGGCGCGGCATCCTCTTGTCCTTCGTCTCGGCGCTGCTGCAGGGCTTGACCGCGGTCGCGGTGATGGGGGTCGCCTATTTCGTCCTGCGCGGCACCTCCGTCTCGATGACGGACGCAGCCTGGTTCATGGAGATCATGAGCTTTGTCTTCGTCACCCTGTTCGGCGCCTGGCTGCTGTGGCGCAAGCTCGGCCCCGCCGTCCTGCGTCTGTTCGGCAAGGGCCCGGCCTACAGCCTGTCGGCGGCTCATGCCGGCCATTCTCATGCCGGCCATTCTCACGCCGGTCATTCTCACGGGGGTCATTCGCACGGCGCGCATTCGCATGCCGGCCATTCCCATGCAGCTCACAGCCATTCGGCGCATGCCCATTCGCACGCGCTACACGCGCATGACCATGTGCACGGCCCTTCGCACGATCATCACGATCATGCCGAACACGATCATGCTCATCACGATCACGCGGCCGGCGAAGTCTGCGACACCTGCGGCCATTCGCACGCACCCGATCCGGCGCTGCTGTCAGGCGACCGCTTCGACTGGCGCACGGCCTGGACAGCGGTGGCGGCGGTCGGCATCCGCCCCTGCTCCGGCGCGCTGATCGTGCTCAGCTTCGCCCTGCTCAACGGCCTCTGGCTCGGCGGCCTGCTGTCGGTGCTGGCAATGTCGCTGGGCACCGCCATCACCGTTTCGGCACTGGCGACGCTGGCGGTGACCGCCAAGAACTGGGCGGTCTATTTCGCCGGCGACGGCCGCATGGGCAACCGCATCCACTCGATCGTCGAGATCGGCGGCGCCGCCTTCGTGTTCCTGTTCGGACTGCTGCTGCTGTCGGCAAGCCTGGCGAGCGGCGGATGATGCCCGGCGCCAAGAGGCTCGGAGTTTAACCCGCGATCTTGCCGCCCAGCTCATCCTCGATGTGAGCGCGGATGATCTCGTCAAAACTCTTTTCGGCGCTGAAGCCGAGCTCCCGTGACCGCTTTGCCTCGAAGCGCGTCGGCCAGCCCTTGACGATCGCCCAGATCGTGTCATCCGGAACCTCGCGGATCAGGCTTACCGCCTTCGGCCCGGCGATGCGTTCCAGCGCCTCGATCTGCTCGCCGACGGTGAC
>NZ_RZQT01000110.1:0-19328 GCF_003998485.1 Mesorhizobium sp. M7A.F.Ca.CA.001.04.2.1 | reverse complement strand
CCCAAGTCGGCCCGCACATGAGGCCCAACGCCTCCTGTCAAAATCCCCTGACACAAACAGTCCAAGACACTTCAATCACATAACAAAAAAACCCCGCCGAAAATCGACGGGGTTTGTCAGCAGTCTGAAGCGGCGCGGAAAATTCCGCGCCGCTTTCTTGTTCGGCTATTGCCGGGTCTTGGCTCAGCCGCGCTTGGCGTCGATCGAATAGGCACCGGCGCCCGAGGAAGCCAGCACGAGGAAGCCGCCCGCAATGGCGAGGTTCTTGAGAAACTGGATCATCTGCATCTGGTCGGCCCAACCGGTATGGGCGACCAAACCGGTAGCGACCGTGAAGACCGCCAGCACCCAGGCGACAATCCGGGTCTTGAAGCCGACGAGGATGGCGAGGCCGCCGAGAAGCTCGATCAGGCCGACGACAGTGGCCGTTACGGTCGGCAAGGGCAGGCCGAGGCTGCCGAAATAGCCGGCCGTGCCGGTGAGGGCGGTCAGCTTGCCGTAGCCTGACAGCAGGAAGATGACCGCAAGCAGGACGCGGCCGAGGAGGATGGTGGTCGAGGCATTGGATGCGCCGGAACCGGCGACTGAAATGTTGGTGGACATGGTGGCTCTCCGGGATGGGTTGATGCCGGGGAGATAGAGCAAACCGACTGTTCACCAAAGCCACCAGACTGGCGACACATTGTTCACAGTGCTTACGTTTCCGTGATCGGGCGGCCTGCGCAAAATTCGCTTCGGGTGAGGTCGTGACGGGAGTAAATTCTCCCCTCACGAAACACCGGGCTTTTGGTTGACGCAATTCCGGACCGAAAACCGCAGACACTTTTCCTGGAATTGCCTACCCCGGATGCGTCATATCCTCCGGCCGCACCAGGCGGTCGTAATCGGCTTCGCTGACCAGCCCGGTGGCGAGCGCTTCCTCGCGCAAAGTGGTGCCCTTCTTGTGCGCGGTCTTGGCGATCTTGGCGGCATTGTCGTAGCCGATGGTCGGCGCCAGCGCCGTCACCAGCATCAGCGATCGGTCGAGTGCCGCCTTGATGTTGTCTTCGCGGGCCTCGATGCCGACGACGCAATTGTCGGTGAAGGAGACCGACGCGTCGCAGAGCAACTGCACCGACTGCAGGAAGTTGTAGGCCATCAGCGGATTGTAGACATTGAGCTCGAAATGACCCTGGCTGCCGGCGAAGGTGAGCGCCGCATTGTTGCCGAACACCTGTACGCAGACCTGCGTCAGCGCCTCGCACTGGGTCGGGTTGACCTTGCCCGGCATGATCGACGAGCCCGGTTCGTTTTCCGGCAGCGACAGTTCGCCAAGGCCCGAGCGCGGGCCTGAGCCGAGGAAGCGGATGTCGTTGGCGATCTTGAACAGCGCGGCGGCCGCCGCATTGATGGCGCCGTGCGAAAACACCATGGAATCATGGGCCGCCAGCGCCTCGAACTTGTTCGGCGCGGTGACGAAGGCGATGCCGGTGATGGAGGCGATGCGATCCGCGACCCTTTCGGCGAAGCCGACCGGCGCGTTGAGGCCCGTGCCGACGGCGGTGCCGCCCTGCGCCAGTTCCTGCAAGCCGGGCAACGTCAGCTCGATGCGCTTGATCGACGAAGCGACCTGCGCGGCATAGCCCGAAAATTCCTGGCCAAGCGTAAGGGGGGTGGCATCCTGCGTGTGCGTGCGGCCGATCTTGATGATGTGATTGAACTCTCTGCTCTTGGCGGCGAGCGCCTTGTGCAGGTGCTTCAGTGCCGGCAACAGATCGTGCACGATACGTTCGGCGCAGGCGATGTGCATGGCTGTCGGATAGGTGTCGTTCGACGATTGGCTCATATTGACGTGATCGTTGGGATGCACCGGCTTCTTGGAGCCCATGACACCGCCCAGCATCTCAATCGCCCGGTTGGAGATCACCTCATTGGCGTTCATGTTGGACTGGGTGCCCGAACCGGTCTGCCAGACCACCAGCGGGAAATGCTCATCGAGCTTGCCGTCGATGACCTCTTGCGCTGCCTCGACAATCGTCTTGCCGATCGCAGGATCGAGCCGCTTGAGCTCCATGTTGGCTTCGGCCGCCGCCCGCTTGACGATGCCCAATGCGCGCACGATCGACGCCGGCTGCTTTTCCCAGCCGATCTTGAAATTGCCGAGCGAACGCTGCGCCTGCGCGCCCCAATACCGGTCGGCGGCGACTTCGATGGGACCGAACGTGTCGGTTTCGGTTCTGGTCTTTGCAGCGGTCACGGGTCTCTCCTTGTCGAAGTCGGCAACGGCGTATCGCGTTGCACAAACGGCTTCAAGCGGAGAATGCGGGCGGCGAGGATGCAAATCGGTTGAAGGCGCGGCGCGTCTCTCCTTCTCCCACAAAGGGGAGAAGGGAAGGGCTGCGCAGTTTCGGCCTCTCACCCCAGCGGCGGACCGACAATGTCGATGCCGTTTTTTGCGCAAAGCTGCACCAGTGCCGCGATGATTTCCGGTGTTGGTTCCATCAGCGGCGGCAGTTCGGGCTGTTCGGCGGGACGGCTCGCCTGACGCAGCATCGTCTCAAAATCCGAACCGCGCGTGATGGTGAGGGCGCGCGCACCTTCCGGGGATTCGACCCGGTAGGTGTGCGGCAGGCCTTTCGGTGCGATGACGGTTTCGCCGGCGTCCGCAATGCGTTCGTGGCCGTCGATCTGAAAGCGCAATCTCCCCTCCAGGATGTGAAACACTTCGTCTTCCCTGCGATGCACATGCAGCGGCGGCGAGTCGCCATAGGGCATGTGATGCTCGACGACGCAGATGCCGTCCTCTCCTGCCATCGACGAGACGTGGATCGCGACGAGCGTGTTGTTGAACCAGAAGAGTTCCTTGCCTGTGATCGTGCCGGGGGTCATTGTCATGGCGTGTCTGATCCTTCTGTTGCCTGTGCCTGCTGGGCCGATGACGATCTAGCCAGGGATACGCCGACAACGGAAATCGAATGATCGTATGGGGCGAATTGATGCGATGAATTTGAACGCGCTCGACCTCAATCTCATCAAGGTGTTCGACGCCCTTCTGCGGGAGAGAAGCGTTACGCGTGCCGGCGAGCAGATCGGCCTCAGCCAGCCTGCCGTCAGCGCTGCGCTCAATCGCTTGCGACATCTCCTCAACGACCAGCTGTTCGTGCGACGGGGCAATGACATGATGCCGACACCGCGCGCCGAGAGCATGGCCGAGCCGTTGCGCGTGGCGCTTCGCGAGATCGAACGCGTCTTCCATTCGGCCAAGGCGTTCGATCCGGCGGAACTGGAGCGAACCTTCACGTTCATGGGGGCGGATTTCTTTTCCATGATGCTGATGCCAGCGCTGGCGGCACGCATCGCTGGCGCCGCGCCGCGCGCGTCGCTAAGGTTTCTCGATAGCGCGCGCGGCGATGTCTCGCGGCTGCTCCAGGACGATGAAATCGACGTAGCGCTGGAGCGTCCGCTGGAGGTCTCCGACTGGGTCTCAAGCACGCCTCTGTTCCATTCACCATTCGCCATCATCGCCGTGCACGACAACGCTGCGATCAGGCAGGCGGGAATCATGGAAGGCAGGACTCTGCCGATCGACCTCTTCTGCGAACTGCCCCATATTCTTCGTTCTATCGACGGCTCGATGTCGGGCTCCACCGACGAGGCGCTCCGCAAGATCGGGCGAACGCGCCGTGTAAGCCTGACCCTGCCGCACTTTCAGGCTGTCGCATTAGCCGTGGCAAATGGAAACCACCTGTCGGCGGTGCCCAGGCAGTTCGCGGTTTGGGCGGCCGAGACCCTGCCGCTCGTCATCTTTGAACCGCCGCTTCCCATTGCTGTTCCGGAAATCAGGATGTACTGGCACGCGCGCCACGACGACGAGCCACCCCATCGCTGGGTTCGCGATCAGGTCCTGGAGGCGGTAGGCGTACTTGGATTTGTAGAAAGTGGCGTCGCTGAAAATGTCGGCGCTTGGCGTGGCGCCCGGACGGATCAGCCCGCGGTATAACCACCGTCGACGGAGAAGACCCCGCCGCTGGTCCAGGCCGCCTCGTCGCTAGCGAGGTACACTGCGATGCCCGCCAGATCGTCGGGGCGGCCGATTCTGCCAAGCGGATAGCTGCGCTCGACATAGGCTTTCAGCTCGGCCTTTGCCTCGGGCGGCAAATTGTCGACGGTCTTGCGCCGCATGGCGGTGTCGACAGTGCCCGGCGCGATGGCGTTGACGCGGATGCCGCGCGGGCCGAGTTCGAAGGCCAGCGATTTGGTCAGCGAGTTCAACGCGCCCTTTGACAGGGAATAGAGGCTCGACGGCCGCTTCGGGATCATCTTGTTGGCGAAATAGGACGAGATGTTGATCACCGACGCGCCGGCCGCCAGATGCGGCAGCAGACCCTGGGTGAGGAAGAACACCGCCGTCACATTGAGCGCGAAGGATTGCTGGAACTGCGCCTCGCTGACGGTCTCGAACGGCACCAGGAAAGCCACCCCGGCATTGTTGACGAGAATATCGAGCGGCCTACCGGATTCTTTGACGTGCTCGCCGACGGCCGCGATGCCGGCCGAGGTGGCAAGATCGGCCGACAGCGTCTCGATAGTGCCGCCGAGGTGCTTGGCGGCAGTGTCGAGCTTTTTGGTGTCACGGCCGACGATCAGGACGTCCGCGCCCTCGCGCGAAAAGGCCTCGGCGATCGCCAGGCCGATACCGTCCGACCCGCCGGTAACCAGCGCGCGCTTGTTGTGAAGTCTCATCGGATGCTCCGAGATTTCTGCGTCGTCGAGAGCACCGTATAGTGGCGGCCAAGGTCAAGCCGTCAGCCTATCCCACGGTATGAACTTCGACCGCCGCCACCCGGCAGGCCGGCCGAGGCTGGTTTAAGCGCCGGCGGTCGCAAGCTCCCCCAAAGCCAGCCGTCCCGCGACATAATTCTTGACCTGGCGGACAGCCTGTTCGCGCGACACGCTGCCCGGCTGCAGGCCGAGCCGCAACCAAAGCCCGTCGATCAGCGCGGTGACGCCAAGCGCGATGTCGTCGGCATCTCCGGGCGAGGCGAGGCCGCGCAGGCCCGACAACAGGTTCGAGCGCATGCGCGCATGGATCACCCTCTGGATACGAGCCATCTTCTCGTCGCGCGGCACCTCGGCGCAGAGCGACAGCCAGGCATGGCAGAGAGGCGGCTGGAACAGATGCTCCTCGAAATTGCCCTCGATCACCGCATCCATGCGCTCCATCGGCGTCTGCGCCCGGCGAAGCCGCGCGATCACCGCCTGGCACAGGACGGCGTTTGCCTCACGCATCGCGTGCTCGAACAATTCCTGCTTGTTGCGGAAATAGTGCAGCACGATGCCCTTGGAGGCACCGGCCTGCGCCGCCACCTTTTCCAGTGTCGCGCCGGCAATACCCTCGCGCTCCAGCACCGCGAAGGCCGCCTGCCGCAATTCCTTGCGGCGGATCTCACTGAGACGCTTGAGTTTCACGGCATCGGTCCATGCATGTCGAATCCACGTTGACATCTTCGTCCGTTCAGATCAAGAATTGACCCATGGGTCAATAAAAAGACCGATTGGTCATTTTGTGGACGAGGAGAACCGAAATGTTGCGCATCCTTGCAAATGGCGTCTGCCTTGCCGGCCTCATGTTGGCCACTCATGCGGCCCAGGCGGCCGAGGCCGAAGAGTGCAAGACGGTCCGCATGGCCGAACCCGGCTGGAACGACCTTGCCTTCACTACAGGAGTCGCAAATGTCCTGTTGGAGGCGCTTGGCTACCAGCCGCAAAGCCAGGTGCTCGGCATCAACGTCATCTATGAGGGCATGAAGAACAGGGACATCGACCTGTTCCTGGGCTACTGGGACCCGGCCATGGTCACCTATTACGAGCCCTACAAGAAGGACGGCTCGGTCGAGAATGTGCGCGTCAATCTCGTAGGCGCCAAATACACATTCGCCGTGCCGACCTATGTCTGGGAAGCCGGCGTCAAGGACATTTCCGACCTGCACAAATTCGCCGACAAATTCGGCAAGAAAATGTACGGCATCGAGCCCGGTTCAAACCAGTTGATGATGGACGCTATCGCCGATCCCGCCTTTGGCCTGGACGGCTGGCAGGTGGTCGAATCGAGCGAAGCCGGCATGCTTTCCGAGGTCGGCTACGAGATCAAGGAGAAGCAGTTCATCGTCTTCCAGGGCTGGGCGCCGCACCCGATGAACACGATGTACGACTTCAAATATCTGACCGGCGGCGACAAGTTCTTCGGCCCGAATTTCGGCGCCGCGACGGTGACGACGCAGGTGCGCAAGGGCTATCTGCAGCAATGCCCGAACGTCGCACAGTTCTTGAAAAACCTCGCCTTCGACATCGATTTCGAGAATGTCGGCATGGGTTATCTGATCAATGACGGCATGAAGCCGGAGGACGGCGCGCTGAAGGCAATCACGGCCAACAAGAGCCGTCTCGATGCCTGGCTCGCCGGTGTCACCACCTTCGACGGCCAACCCGGCCTTGCCGCGGTCAAGGAAAAGCTCGGCCTGTGAGGGCGGCGGTGCTGAATGCCTGCGCGAACCAGGACGGCTGGGCCGGCCGCAAGCAGTTCGTCACTGTCGGCAATCTCGACATCGCCTATGTCGAGATAACAGGCGCCGAGCCGGCACTGCTGTTGGTGCACGGCTTCACCGACACCAGCCGCAGCTTTTCGCTTCTGGCGCCCTATCTGGCCGGCCGCCGTCTGATCATGCCGGATCTGCGTGGCCACGGTTCCTCGCAGGCCGGCAAAGGCTGCGGCATAGCCGATTTCGCCGACGATATTGCCGGGCTGATCCTACGCTTGCGGCTCGACCGGCCGCTCGTCGTTGGCCATTCGCTGGGCGCCATGGTGGCCATCGCATTGGCAGGGCGACACAGGGAGCTGATTGGCGGGCTGGTGGTGCTGGCCGGCACGCTGAAGCCCGATTTCGCGCCGGATCATCCGCTGGTCGCGGGCGTCGAGGCGCTGCGCGACCCGATATCGCCGGCCGATCCGTTCTACGCCTGGTGGCATGCCTGCAGTCCCGACGTGCCTCCAGCCTTTCTCGCTGGCCTGGCGCAAGAGGCCTCGGCGATGCCGACGCTGCGCTGGCGCGCGATTCTCGAGGAAATCCGCCGCGCCGATCTGACCGATGCGGCGCGGGCCGTGCAAGTCCGGACGCTGATCATTGCCGGCGCGTGCGACCCGCTGTTCGCCGAGGCGCACCAGCAGGCGTTGCAATCCGCTCTTGCCGGAGCCGTCTTCGTTCGGGCTGAGAGCTGTGGCCACAACCCGCATTGGGAAGATCCGGCCCTCGTCGCCAAGACCATCATCGAGGCATTTGAAGTCTGATGCATGTCGCCCAAAAGTGGCCCCGGTTTTGGGAGAATGACATGCACAAAAAAGGATCTATTCCTAAAGCGCGTCGACGCGCTTTAGGAATAGATCCCGACCAGCGATTGCGATGTCGGCGACAGCCGCAAAGTTTCCGTGGGTTTGGTCCGGCCGGGTTGCGCGGCCCGCCAAAAATCCTGCCATGCCGGCGAGGCGGCAAGCGCGGCCTTGTGGCGGGCATGCGCTTCAGTGCTGGCAAAACCCATGACGCTGATGAAGACGTTTTCGTCAGCCCGTACCGGCAGGCGCGGAAAACTGTTTTCGGCAGGCTCGGTCACGAACGCGGCGAGCAGGCGTGCGTCGGCTGTCATCAGGCACGCCGTCTCAATCTCGAAGCGGGTGGTGAAATCTGCCTCCGTGCCGGGCTGCAAATGATGAATCTCGATGACAACGATGCCGGTCAGCAGCCTGTTTAGAATGGGCTTTTCGTCGCCGGCCAGGCTTGGCCGCTGCGCCCCCGCGAGGTCGAAGCCGGCGCCCGGCCACGCCGGCTTGAGCAGCAGCACATCGTCGGAATCGATCATCGTCGCGTTGGCCGCATCGCGGTGCGCCGCCCAGACCGGCCCGCCATAGAAAGCGGCAAGAGCATTTTTCCGCGCATCCATGCTGTCGAAGCCGCGCATCCAGACGAACATGTCAGGCCGATCGAGATCCCGGAACTGGCCGATGATGGTCATTCCGGTGTCCTCCTGGCCCTCGATCAATCTGCCGTCGAAGATGTCGATGAGCGTGTCGCGCCGGCCGGGTTTCAGCGTGTATTGCCGCAGCTCGACGACAGGCGAGGCGAGCGCTGAGGGTTTCGTCGCGACGTTCTGGGGCAGGTTCATCCGGCATTCTCCAAAACAGGGTGATTGTCCTGTTTGTAAAACAGACCGGTTGTCCTGTTTTGTCAATATGCTAATGTCCGGCAATGTCAGCAGAGATGATCGCTCAACCAAAACCGCGCCCGGGAAAACGCATCAACGACCCTGAGGGCATGCGCAAGAAAGTGCTCGATGTCGCCGAGGATGCGTTCCAGGCGCGCGGCTATCACGCCTCCAGCATCGGCGACCTGATGGCGGCGGCTGATGTCAGCGGCGGCGCGCTGCATCACCATTTCCCGACCAAGAAGGCGCTGGCGCTGGCGGTGATCGACGAGCGTGTGGCGGCAGCGGTCGAAGAGACATGGATCGCGCCGGTGCTGGCGGCGGCATCAGCCCGCGAAGGCGTGCGCGCGGTGTTCGAGGCCGTGGCGGCGCAACTGGAGCAGCAGGGTTTCGTGCGCGGCTGTCCGCTCAACAATCTGGCGCACGAATTGTCGCTTGCCGACCCGGATTTCCGCATTGCCCTTGCCGGGATCTTTGCCGGGTGGCGGCGCGCGATTGCCGACAAGCTGCATGCCGACCAGCAGGTGGGCAAGGACGAGGGCACGGACCCCGAACGCTTCGCCGCGCTGACGGTCGCCGCCTATTCCGGAGCGATGTCGATGGCCAAGACGGCGCAGGATGCAAGCGTGCTGCGGGATTGTCTGGCGGGGCTGGAGCGCAGCGCGCCGTCGCCATCGCAGGGCGCATTGGCGGCCAGGCGACGCAACAGAATACTGCCACGGCCGGGAACCCCTTGACTCGCCGTGCTCTGGTTCAGCTACTCGGCCAGTGGCTTGATCGTCTCGTAGCCGTTGACGGATTCCGAACTGGTGCCTTCATCGTAGCGCCGGGCGAGCGCTGCCTGCAGATCTGGCGCATAGAGGGCGGTAAATGAATCCAGCGTCTCGCCGGCACCGTTCTTGAAGGTCTCCTTGACCGCCAGGACATTGTATTTGCACTCGCCCAGGCTGAATGTCTCCTTGCCCTTCACGACCAGGCTCAGCGTCTTGGTGCCCTTCGGCGGCTTGTTCGGCGACAACTCGACGAACTCTATCGCGGCCTTTGTCCCCGCCTTCAGCGGAAACAGTTTTCGCAGATCGGAAAACGGGATCATCGCCTGGCGACCGGTGTCGCTGTCGCGAAACACCTCGATCAGGCCGGCGAACAGATACTGGGTTTGAGGCGATTGCGATTCGTAGGTGTTGACAACCGACATCATCCCGCCAGCCACGGGCCGAAATTCGCTCTGGATGCCGGGTCTCGCCAGAACGAAACCCTTCCTGGCGGACTTGACGTCGACGCAACCGGCCGCATGCGCAGTGCTCGCGCACAACATCGCGGCCAGGATCATGCAGATAGGTGCGGCTTTCATTTTTCGTCCTCCTCCGCTTGCGCAAGCGAGACATGCCAGACCCGTGGCGTCATGTCGATGATGGCGCAGAGGCGCTGGACGACCGGCCGCTGTCCATGCTGAATCAGCGTATGATGAATCGCCGTTCGACTGCATCGCTTTCCCGACGCAACTTCCTGGCGCAGGCTGCAGGATTTGCCGCGGCCGGCGCCTTGTCGCGCCCGGCCTTCAGCCAGATCGGGCAACGCGTCCAGTCGATCGACGCCACCTTCCTGTTCATCGCCGATGTCCATGCCTGCCGCATGGCGAGCGGCTTGAGCCCCAACTGCCTGCAGGAAGGCAAGACCGACGCCGCGCTGCTGCGCAACGTGGCGGTGCTGAATGCGCTTGGCGACAAGGACTGGCCAACTGAGATCAATGGCGTCGCCACCGGCCTGCGTTCGGCCGGCAGGATAGGCACGCCGCTCGGCCTTGTCGTCGGCGGCGACATCACCGACGATGGCGGCGGCCAGATCACGCAGCCGAGCGAGGGCACCCAACTGCTCCAGTTCAGCCAACGCTACAGCCAGGGCGTCGGTCCCGATCGCGTGCACATGCCGGTTTATATCGGGCTCGGCAACCATGATCTCGACCAGAACGGCCCGCCGCACCATGTCGACTGGTATCGGCGCGAACTGCGCGACTATGTCGAGGTCAACCATCGCGCCGGCGTGTTCTTCAAGCCGCCGGTGCCTGCCACCGACTACGATGTCGACACCGACTGTTACTCCTGGGACTGGGGCGGCCTGCATCTGATCCAGACGCATCGTTTCGCCGGCGATACCGGCCACGGCGCCGAGAGCAGCCTGCCATGGCTGAAGCAGGATCTGGCGACCTATGCGGCGGACGGCCGTCCGGTCATCCTGTTCCAGCATTATGGCTGGGACACTTTCTCGGTGGAACGTTGGGATGCCGCCAAGCGGCACTTCGACGATGACGGCAGTGGTGCGCCGCATTGGTGGAGCGAGGCCGACCGGCAGGCGTTGCTGGCGGCGCTGAAGGGCTACAATGTCGTCGGCATTTTCCATGGCCACCAGCACGAAACGCCGCTGATCTATCGCAGGGACGGGATCGACCTGTTCAAGCCGAAGGCTGCCTATATGGGCGGTTTCGCGCTGATCAGGGTGACCAGCGACGGCATGGACGTGGTGCTGGGCGAGGCGGCCGGCGATCACGGCGAGGTCGTCTTCACCAATGCTTTCAGCAAGGGTTGGAGCACCTGAAAAAGGCGGCCTTCGCGACCGCCTTTCCCTCGACAAAGCGCGTTTGTCTATGTCGGATCAGAGCGCCTTCTTGACCTTGTCCTTGACGTCGCCATAGGCCTTCTGCACCTTACCGGCGGTCCGGTCGCCCGTGCCTTCGGCCTGGGTCTGCCTGTTGCCGGTCGCCTTGCCCGCGGCTTCCTTGACCGAGCCCTTGACCTGCTTGGCCACGCCCGCAACCTGATCCTTGTTCACCATTTTTTGCGCATCTCCTGGGGTTCTGAATTCGGAGGAATTCATTTGCGGTAGCTAACGAGCCGGCGTCGGTTAGGTTCCAGGCGTCGCCCGGACGGCAGATCAGGTCGCGCGGCCGCCGCCCTGGGGCAGGCTGGTGGGCTAGGCTGCGAACACGCGTCGACCATGGAATTTGGATGGCCGTGCATGCGGGGAGAAAAATGGCTGAATTCACTCTCTATATCGGCAACAAGTGTTTCTCCTCATGGTCGTTGCGGCCATGGCTGGCGATGAGGCACCTGGAGATCCCGTTCGAGGAAGGTTTCGTGCGGCTGCGCACGCCTGAAACCTTTGCCAATCTGGCGAAAGTGTCGCCGACCGGTCAGGTGCCGGTGCTGAATCACAATGGCAAGATCGTCTGGGAAACCCTTGCCATCCTTGAATATCTCGCCGACCTGTTTCCCGAGAGAAATCTCTGGCCGGCCGATATCGACGCCCGCGCGCTGGCGCGTTCGGCCGCGAGCGAGATGCATTCCGGCTTTCGCGAAGTCCGCTATGGCTGGCCGATGAATTTGCGCCGGCCGAAGGGCCACAAGCCGCTCGACGCCGAGGGCGAGGCGCAACGCGCCCGCATCGAGGTGCTGTGGCGCGAGTGCCGGGAAAAATACGGCAGGGGCGGCCCGTTCCTGTTTGGCCATTTCACCGCGGCCGACGCCATGTATGCTCCTGTCGTCACCCGTTTCGACACCTATGGCGGCACGCTGGCGCCGGATACGCGCGCCTATGTCGACGCCGTGCTGGCAACGCCGGCGATGCGGCACTGGTATGCCGAGGCGGCCAAGGAGAGGTGGCCGGAACCCGGCCCGGACGAATAGCCGGATCCAACGAAAACGCCCCTCGCACCTTTTATCGTGCGGGGGGCGTCTTTGCCATCAACCGTTCTTTCGATTGCTCTCACGAACTGCTGACGACAAGGCATAAATGCGCCTTTGCGCGGATGGTTCCTGGATGCCAGAAAATTTTTTCAACTTGGCGCAAGCGCGCTGTTTGGCGCCCGGTTTGCCGTCATGCCAGCAGGTTTGGCCTGGCGTTTTGGGAGAAATCCGCATCTGTGGCTTTATGCAAATTTGACAGCGCGCCAAAAGAAGCCTACAAGCAAATCGTCGATATTTGTTTGACTGACTTTTGTTATCCGCGCTTTCGAGCGCGCCTTTGACGAACTTCCCACATCAAAAATCGGGACAAACGACGTTGTGCATCCGCATGGCGTCGAACGAATATTTGCCATGGAAAGGGTTCGTCATGAGCACCGGCACAGTTAAATGGTTCAACGCCACCAAAGGTTTTGGTTTTATTCAGCCTGACGACGGCTCGGCCGACGTTTTTGTCCACATCTCGGCCGTAGAGCGCGCCGGCATGCGTGACATCGTCGAGGGCCAGAAGCTCGGCTACGAGATGGTCCGCGACAACAAGTCGGGCAAGATGTCCGCCGACCAGTTGAAGGCGGCCTGAAAAACGAATTCTGCTCTCCCGGTGACCACGGATGTACTGGCACCGGTGAGTGGCGAATTCGGGCGCATGGCCGCGGCGACCTGAGTTTCCACGGCATATCATGTGCATAAGCAGGGCGTTCCCGTGCGGTGCATCCTTTTGGATGTCATCTGGTTGCGCGACGCTCTCATGGAAGGTCAGGCGGTGCCTGGCCTTTTTCATTTTCCGCGCCTTGCCGCCGAAAGTGCGCTGCGCGCCGGCCTGGACGTGCTAAGGGACGCTCCAGCAATTTGAATTCGCCGCGCGTATTGCTTTGTGCGTGATCCTGACCGAAGACCCGGTCTCGCTCCATCGGCACAGGCTCCTGACAGGAGAAAGATTTGACCACCAGTTCAAAGACAACCGTCGATCAGGCCGTGTCCCTGTTCAGCAAGACGCAAACCCAGTCGATGTCGCTCAACCGCATCAATTCCGAGCGCGACGCCGTCAGCGAGGCACGCGAAGCCAAGACCGCGCGTCTGCGCGAATTGCGCCTGGAGAAGGAGGCCGACGAGATGGCCGCCGCCGCCGCGCTAGCCGCTTTGCCGAAGCGGGCCGGACGACGCTGATGGCCACCAAACGCGTACCGCCAACACCGATCGCCGCCGACGCAACCATTGCCGATATGGTCGAAGGCCTCGACAAGCCGGTCGAATTCGTCCGGCGTGTGCTGGAAAAGCTCGAGCGCTGCAAGCGTGCCCACGGTGATGCCCAGGTTCGCGTCGGCGTGCGCGGCCGCGCCGAATGCCCGAACTACCTGATCGAGTATGTCCGCGAAGACGCCAAGACCCATGAGCGGGTGACGTATCAGGACGCCGCCTACAGCGGCAGCACGCATCGCGAGCTGGCAGCCCATCACATCGAGGCGGTGAAAAACTGGTCGCCCGAGGAAATGAACATCACGGCCGTTTCGGCGCTGATCGGCCGCCTGCGCAATCCGCGCGCCCCATCATCGCGCTTCGCCGACGAGGACTGACATGGCCATAAAATTCTCCTCCAAGGATCAGCCGGCAGCCTCGGGTGCCGTGGCAAAACCGGCCAAGCCGGTTGCCGCGCCGAAAGCCGGCGACGCCACCGAGGCCGCGACCGACCTGTTCAAGTCGCCGGCGGATTCGCCGAAGGGCAAGACGGCCAAGAAGAAATAGCGCCTTGCCGCAAGACGCCGATCACAACCCCGCCGCGCCAGGGCTGTCCGCCCTGGTGGCCGCCGCAAGCGTTTTGTCGTCGCAACAGGGCACCTTCGATTGCCAAAGCTGCGGTGCCTGCTGTTCCTATTCGGCCGAGTGGCCGCGCTTTTCCACCGAGGATGACGCACAGCTCGACCGTATCCCGGAAAAATATGTCGCATCCGACCTGTCAGGCATGCGTTGCGAGGGCGTGCGCTGCTCGGCGCTGTCCGGCGAGATCGGCAAGTCGACCGCTTGCGGCATCTACGACGTGCGGCCGGACGTCTGTCGCGCCTGCATGCCCGGCGACGAGGAGTGTCTGATGGCACGCCAGGCGCTCGGATTACCGGTGTAGCCAATCTCCCGTCGCCTCCGCTTGTGCGCCGACCCGCAGCCCGGTACCTTCCTGGCCGGGTAGGGTGGCGGAGGAACCATCGTGAGCATCGAATTTCTGTTGACGTCCCTGATTGTCGTGGCTTCGCCCGGCACCGGCGTTCTCTACACGCTGAGCGCCGGCCTCTCGCGCGGTGCGCGGGCCAGCGTCATCGCCGCCTTCGGCTGCACGCTCGGCATCATCCCGCACATGGCCGCCGCCATCACTGGCCTGGCGGCGCTGCTGCACACCAGTGCGCTCGCCTTCGAGACGCTGAAATATCTCGGCGTCGCCTACCTGCTCTACATGGCCTGGAACACGCTGAAGGAAAAGGGCGGCCTCAGCGTCGAGCAGGATGTGACGCCGCGCTCGGCCGGCAAGGTGATTGCCACCGGTATCCTCGTCAACGTGCTCAATCCGAAACTGTCGATTTTCTTCTTCGCCTTCCTGCCGCAGTTCGTCAGCACCACCGAGCCCAATGCGCTGTCGAAAATGCTGGAACTGAGTTCCGTCTTCATGCTTTTGACCTTCGTGGTTTTCGTCGGCTACGGCATCTTCGCAGCCTCGATCCGCAGCCATGTCGTCTCGCGGCCAATGGTGTTGACCTGGATGCGCCGGACCTTCGCCGGCGCCTTCGTCATGCTCGGCGCAAAGCTGGCGCTGGCCGATCGGTAGCGGGGAGCGGTTCAGTCTCGCTGATCCGCTCTCCTTTGTTGCGCTATTCCGGGCGAAAAGCGGTTATGCGCTTTCGGGGCATTGCTCGGCGCGCGCTACCCCTTCACATAGCCCATCGCTTGGACGATCCGCCCATCGGCCACACGCATGAGGTTGACGCCGCGCAGCGAATTGCCGTCGGTCATGAAATAGCGCCAGCGGATCGTTGCCCGGTCACCGGCAACGAAGGTTTCCTCGATATCGAAGCGCGTGCCGGCTTGGGTCGCGATCGCCGTCCAAAGCCCGACGCACGCTTCCTTGCCGGCATGGCGGGCGCCGTCCGGCGCCGGCACGGTGTTCTCGATCACGCAATCGTCGGCCACCAGCTCGGCGAGTGCCGAAGGATCATGGCGCTGGAATACGTCGTTGTAGCGCCGCATGATCTCGGCCGTCTGCTGGGACAGACCGTACGCGTTTGCGTCCATGACAAGCTCCTGTGTCATCTTCTTTCTCCTGGCTTCATTGACCTTTGGTGGCTTCGACGAGCGTTGCCTTGAGGGTGATCTGAGACACGCCGCCAAGGGCCCGCGAGACGAGGCAGCCCGCCTTGGCGGACTGTGCAAGGCGCTCGAATTCATCTTCGGCAAGTCCCGCGACCTCTGCCTCGGTTTCGAGTTCGATGCGGGTGATCGTCGGACCGGCAGCGGTTGCGCCAAGATGCAACTTGGCGACGGTGCTGATGCTTGTCGGGACATGATTGGCGTTGCCCAGCATGGCGCTCAGCGCCATCGAGAAGCAGCCTGCATGCGCCGCGGCGATCAGTTCTTCCGGGTTGGTGCCCGGACCGTTCTCGAAACGCGACGGGAAGGAATAGGCGCCTTCGAAGACGCCGCTGCCGAGCCGCAACCGGCCCGAACCTTCCTTCAGCGTCCCTTGCCACTTGGCCGAGGCTTCACGAATTGTCATGGTCGTTCTCCCTTGGGTTTGAGGACTCGATGGGTCAGGCGCCGTCGATGATCACCTTCCCGAAGACGTCGCCCTGCTGGAAATAGCGATAGGCATCGCCGGCCTCGGTGAAGGCGAAGACCTTGTCGATGACGGGCCGCAGGCGGTGCTGCGAGACGGCGCGCAGCATGGCTTCGAGATTGGTCCGGCTGCCGACGAACAGGCGGCTGATGGTGGCGAGGCTGCGCTGGTAGAGTGCCGCCGGCAGCTGGATCGATCCGCCTTTCGCATCCTGCAGCGTCAAGAGCACGATGTGCCCGTAAAGCGTGCTGGCGATCAGCGACTGCGCGAAGGTCGCCGGGCCACCGGTCTCGACGACGAGATCGATGCCGCCGGTCTGGTCGCGGACGGCCGCACCCCATTGCGGCATATCCGGTGTCGAAATCACCAGGTCGGCGCCCAGCGCCCGCAGCCTGTCGGCTTTCTCGCCGCGCGAGGTGACGGCGGCGACATGGCAGCCGAGCAGCTTGGCGAACTGCAATGCAAAGAGCGAGACGCCGCCCGAGCCGATGACCAGAACCCATTGGCCGGGCTTCGGAATTCCGGCGCCCGTCACCGCATTCCAGGCGGTCAGGCCGGCGCAGGTCAGCGTTGCGGCCTCTTGCCAGTCGAGATGATCGGGCAGCCGCACCGCCCATTGTTCGTCGAGAACCGCATATTCCGCCAGCATGCCGTCCAGCGTGCAGCCGAGCTGATCGACGAGCCCGGCATGGATGCGGCCGTCGATCCAGCGCGCGAAATAGCTGCCGGTGACACGGTCGCCGACGGCAAAGCGGGTGACGGCAGCGCCGACGGCGACAACCTCACCAGCCCCGTCGCTCAGCGGAACGACGCCTTGGCGTGGCGGCAGCGGATAGGTGCCGTTGAGGATCATCGTGTCGCGTCGGTTGAGCGATGTGGCGCGAACGCGCACCACGATCTCATGCGGTTTCGGCTCTGGCTGCGCCGCCTCGCGCATCACCAGGGATTCGGTCCCGGATCCTTCGAGGCGGTAGTTGCGCATTTCGTTCTCCTCAAGGAATATATAGACTGATCTACATATTATGTAGACCGATTGTCATATTTTGCGCAAGGCCTATAATGATCTCTCCTGACAGAGGTTGACATGGCCAACGACACCCGCACCCGCATACTCGAGACGACTGGGCTGCTGCTCAGGCAGCGCGGCTATCACGGCACCTCGCTCAACGACATATTGAGCGCCAGCGGCGCACCGCGGGGCTCGCTGTATTTTCATTTTCCCGGCGGCAAGGACCAATTGGTCATCGAGGTGACGCGCGCCAGCGTTGCCGACGTGACGGAGAGGCTGGGCGAAGCGCTGGCCGCCGAAAAGGATCCGGCGGTAGCCGTCCATCATATCTACCAGTCGGTGGGGCGCATGCTGGAAGACAACCAGTTTTCACTCGGCTGTCCGATCGCGCCTGTCGTGCTGGACTCGCCCACCGACGTGCCGGAACTGGCGGAGTTGTGCCGCTCGGCCTTCGAACAGTGGATAGGCCTGCTGCGGGACGCCTTCGTCAGGGCAGGGGTGCCCGCGCGCCGCGCGCATGCATTGGCACTGCTGGTCGAATCGTCACTGGAAGGGCTGATGGTGATCGCCCGCGCCACAAGCGACCGCGCCCCGGTACAGGCCGTGGCCGATGAGGTGGCGGCGTTGATCGAAGCCGCGGTGCTTGATGGAGCAGGCCGCAATCGCGACGCGGCGATTTCCGCGGTCGGGATATCCTCACCGGGGACCTAACGTTGCGACCGCGCCTGATGTGGTCAACGCGGCAAAGACCCAGCGTATTCCAGCCATGCAGCCGAAGGCAGTGGGCTTTTTGCGCAGCTAATCCACAATGTCTTTGCGAGCAGCTGAAGCAAGGAAGGCCGAGCGTGTCTGTCCACGTTCACGCGCCGTCGCATCGATAGCTTCGAGCAGGCCCAGATCGGAAGATACGTTGATCCGCGTCGTTGATCCGCGATCACGGATCAACGGAATGACAGTCGTCATGGCGCCGTCGCGATCCTCCGCCAGTTCGGGATCGCTCATGATGGCATCGAAGTCGCGCGGCGGCGGAACGGGATCGCCATCCCCTTCCAGCATCCGGACATGGCCCGACAGCGCCTCTACGCCGTTGCGTACGGCTTCGTCGATCGTAACTCCGGCCGAGATGCAGCCAGGCATGTCGGGGAAGCTCACACCGTAGATGCTATCCGGGTCTTTGTGAAAGCAATGTAACGCAAGCTTCTCACTTTTGGTTCAGGAGGCCCGCCTGCTTCAACAAAGCGCGAACGGTTCCTGTCGGTATATCCCTTACGCGGATGTGGAATTGTAACGCGACCTGTAGACGACAGCCAACACCCGTTCTGACGCGTCCTAAAAGAACGAAAAAGGGCGGCATCGCTGCCGCCCTTTCCGTAAGCTTAGCCAGGTTGGCTGGATTAGAAATCCATGCCGCCCATGCCGCCCATGCCGCCGCCGCCCATGCCGCCAGGCATGCCGCCGCCAGCCGACTCCTTCTTCGGAGCCTCCGCGATCATGGCTTCGGTGGTGACGAGCAGGCCGGCGACCGAGGCCGCGTCCTGGAGAGCGGTGCGGACAACCTTGACCGGATCGACGATACCCATGGCGATCATGTCGCCATAGTCGCCGGTCTGGGCGTTGTAGCCGAAGGTCGCGCCCTTGTTCTCAAGGATCTTGCCGGCAACGATCGATGCTTCCGCACCGGCGTTGGCCGCGATCTGGCGGGCCGGAGCCTGCAGCGCACGACGAACGATGTTGATGCCAGCGGCCTGGTCGGCATTGACGCCGGTGGCCTTGATGTTGGCCGAAGCGCGCAGCAGCGCGACGCCGCCACCAGCAACGATGCCTTCTTCGACGGCCGCGCGGGTCGCGTTGAGGGCGTCATCGACGCGGTCCTTCTTTTCCTTGACTTCGACTTCCGTCGCACCGCCGACGCGGATCACCGCAACGCCGCCCGCGAGCTTCGCCAGACGTTCCTGCAGCTTCTCCTTGTCGTAGTCCGAAGTGGTCTCTTCGATCTGCTGCTTGATCTGGGCAACGCGGCCCTGGATCTCCGCCTTCTTGCCGGCGCCGTCGACGATGGTGGTGTTCTCCTTGGAGATCGACACCTTCTTGGCGCGGCCGAGCATGTTGAGGCCGACGTTCTCGAGCTTGATGCCGAGGTCTTCCGAGATGACCTGGCCACCGGTGAGGATGGCGATGTCTTCCAGCATGGCCTTGCGGCGATCGCCGAAGCCCGGCGCCTTGACGGCGGCGATCTTCAGGCCGCCACGCAGCTTATTGACGACCAGCGTGGCCAGAGCCTCGCCTTCGACGTCTTCCGAGATGATGAGCAGCGGCTTCGAGGTCTGCACGACGGCTTCGAGAACCGGCAGCATGGCCTGGAGGTTGGACAGCTTCTTCTCGTGCAGGAGGATGTAGACGTCCTCGAGCTCGGCAACCATCTTGTCGGCGTTGGTGACGAAGTAGGGCGAGAGATAGCCGCGGTCGAACTGCATGCCTTCGACGACTTCGAGTTCGGTCTCGGCGGTCTTGGCTTCCTCAACCGTGATGACGC